>CAYMVB010000056.1:0-3464 GCA_964393665.1 uncultured Desulfobacteraceae bacterium
AGGGTATGGCAGGCATACTTGTAATATCAGAGAACCAAGATGCCTTTATCGCACTTAACGAAGCCTTTCGGGAGGGGTACAGGCTTGAAAAGGCATCCACACTAGGTGCCGCTTTAGAGGTACTCCAAGACAGATGCCCTGATTTTTTATTTATTGATATAGAAATCCTCAATAAGTCAAAAGCAAGCAATGGGTATAAGGCTGTATTTGAGGCATTCCGGCATTTGTGTCCTACGATAGAGATCATAGTTATGTTTTCTCAGGAGATGATCAGGGAGGCATTGATTGCGGTTAAGGCAGGCGCCTGTAATTATCTCACCTACCCTATAAATCCAGAGGAGGTAAATTATATCAGGGACACCGTTCAAAAATCCATAATTGAACAATCAGAGCTTGATCATCTTAGAGATCAATTTTGGCAAAGTGAATCATTAAATTTTGTACAGACCAAAAGCATTATAATGAAAACTGTTTTTGAGAAAGTACGCTCTGTCGCCACAACTAGAAGCACAGTGTTACTCATAGGCGAAACAGGAACAGGTAAGGGAGAGTTAGCTAAGTTGATCCATCGTCATAGTAACCGCAGGGAGGCCCAATTTATTGCAATACATTGCGGTGCTATGCCGGACACACTTTTGGAGAGCGAGCTGTTTGGCCATGAAAAAGGCTCCTTCACAGGGGCGGTTAAGAGAAAACTGGGCAAGTTTGAGATAGCCAATGGTGGAACAATCTTTCTGGATGAAGTGGGAACCGTTACCCCGTCAGCACAGATAAAGCTACTTCATGTACTTCAGGATAGAACCTTCCAGCGAGTCGGAGGTGAGGAAACTATCAAGGTAGATGTGAGAATTATTGCAGCTACAAATATGGATCTCAAAAAAATGTGCGATGAGGGAGATTTTAGAAAGGATCTTTATTACAGGCTCAATGTATTTCCCATTGAAGCTCCTCCACTAAGGGATAGAATCGAAGATGTACCTCATCTTGCAGAGGTGTTCCTTGCAAAAATGAATAGGTTTAATACAAAAGAAATTTACGGTGTTGATCCGCAGGTAATGGAGGCGTTAATGACATACTCCTGGCCAGGGAACATTCGTGAGCTGGAAAACCTCATGGAACGGGCCTACATTTTGGAATCTTCGCCAGTGTTAACCCCTGAGAGTTTTCCAAGCGAGCTTTTTGGATCAGAGACCCCTTTGGCAAGTGTGCCTGTAAATCCGCTGCTTACCCTCGCAGAGGTCAGGAGTAAGGGGGTAGAGAATATTGAAAGGCTTTATCTTAAACAAATATTAGGCCGTAATATGGGAGTGATAAAGAACACGGCCCGTGAAGCTGGCATCACTACCCGTCAATTACACAAGTTAATGAAAAAATATGACCTAAGAAAGGAGGATTTTAAATAAACTGGATAATGGGATGCAGTGCATCATGTGCCTTTTAAGGATTACCTTCTGCAATTTTTTCGGAATTTTGGGTTCCTATAAATGTTAAATCGGAATTAGTAATTCCGACTTCTATTTTTTATGTCATTTCAATATATTATTTCTAATTTTCTTCTTCTTCAAAACGTAACTTTTATTCTTTCCTGACTAAATAGGAATTATCAGTTCAGATCTAAAAACCCTTACATGAAATAAAGCTTTATATATCAATGTGTTATAATTTTGGCATGGCAGTTGCTCATATCAAAGAGTAAAAAATTGTAACCTTAATAGACGGAGGATAAATATGGCTTGGAGTTTTTGGAAAAAGAAATCAGAAGCAGGAGAACTGCCAGAGGCAAAGGTTGAGAAACTGCCTAAACCGCATAGTATTCCAGAGTCAGTGGGTAGGTCTCTTGTGGTTAATTTGGGTAAGGACCCTAATTGGGTTTGGCAATTAAAAAGCGTGGTAAGACCTCAGTCAGAAAAAAATCACTATGATATCCGGGTTTTTGATGAAGGTCAGGCAAGTTTAAGGGGTGTAGTAGTAAAAGATTACACGACTTTTGATGAATACCCTGATTTGGTTCTTTTTGAGGGGTGGTACGATAAGAAAACCCATATTGCAAAGCTTGAAGATAAGCTCGACCCTGCCGAAAAGGCTGCCTGATTTCATGAAAATATTCGGAAGGCTTACTATGCCCGTGTAAGATATAGTACGATGCATGACATTAGGAACGAAAGTGTGTGGCTATGAGAGAAGAGGCAAAGGTTATCAAGGTGAGGGGAGTCGTCGTTCCAGCCTTGTGGGATGAAAAGGGCAAAGCAATTGCTGCTGCTCTCTCCACAAACAAAGAAGAAGAATACCTTATCGATCAGGACGCGACGGGCAGTAAAATAATAGACTATATACAGTGCGAGGTGGAGGCGAGCGGAGTCGTTACAAGAAACAAAGATAAGAAAATAATTACCATCAGCACGTATGAGATCATTAGGTAATAGTAAGCAGATAGATTAATTTTTGTCAAGCGATGCACAGAATCACCTCAGCCATATTCCCATTTTTTAGATACATAGGGATTAAAAAATTATAAGGCTATGCTTCATTTAGAGCAATGAGGGTTTCCAGGAAGGCCCGAAGGGCTTTGCACCCTTTTTTCGGATATGTTTACAAGGTAATATCAAAACACAGCTTTTTGTTCCAAGTGAGGATAAAAGTTTAAAGGCATCACATAACACAGCACGGGTGAGATATCATATTCCCTTTTTTGTAAAACAAAAAAAGTAAAATGGATATCTATCGAGGCCCTTTTTTCCTCTCACCTTTCAGTCCATCTCCCTGTTTTTTATCAGCGGTCTACCCTTTTCAATTATTGGGAAAAAATTACTCAACAGGGATACCAAAAAAACGTTGACAGTGTAGATTGCCTTTTATTAAAATCAAAGAAAAGTTTATTACCTCAGCTAAAAAATAGCGCTGACTAAGTGTAACACAATATTGTTACACAAAACATATCATTTCTATATTTTGTACTTTAGCTCTTCACTATAACAATATTATTTTGATGACGTAGTAATTTATTTAATTATCATAAAATAACGTGAGGCTGGTGAAAATTAATTATTATACCATGCAGCCAATTCCGCACTTCATATAATATATTGATTTCACTAAATAACGTGCCTTACTTTACAGCTTATCGAAATAAAATAAAAAAATTGTTGTGTCTAAAGTGCATTGAGAGAATAAAAAGTTCTACGTAACTTGTAATTATGCTATTGCCCGCCTGGCCTAAGGGAGCACATGTTTTTTATACCCAGGAAGATAGCAAAACAAATCTTGGCTTAGTATAAGGAGCGTATAGTATCTATCTTTTAACTTTAACAGGAGGGTATTGTCATGAAAAAACTACTATTAGTTCTATTTTTACTTTTTGCATTTTTATTAACACCTTAAACCACTACCTCTGGTAGTGGTCCCCTGAATTGGTTCAACCGGTGTATTAGTGATTGTAAATAGAATATTTTATAATGTACCTCCCT
>CAYMVB010000057.1:0-3034 GCA_964393665.1 uncultured Desulfobacteraceae bacterium
GGGTGGGGGTGAAATGCCCCGGTTTATTGAGCTATGACGTAGAATTTTTTATTGCAACATATAATGTCTGTAAATTCAATGCCAGATTGTAAACAACAAGTTACTTATTTGTTATAAAATAATGGTATATATTCAGCCACTAATGCACTAAGCCACTGAGCCACGAAGTCACGAAGAAAAGACTACTATGAATAAAACAATACATAGATGGCCAGGTTTTCTCGATACCATTGCTATGCCGCATATCAAGCAGGCCCATTAATGCAGTAATTTCATACTCTTTGTGGCTTAGTGGCCCCGGCCCAGACCTGGCTTTGCAAAGTAGTTATTTGATATAAAATCCTTGAAAAATTAATAACCAATATACAATATCCCAATAATGTCGCACCAGGGCAGGCTTTGTGGCAATAGACACGAGCAACTACAAAAAAAATACAAGCAATGATTGACAGCAAAATCTTAAAAGATATCCCTTACAAACCCGGTGTTTATATTTTTAAGAATAGATCCGGAAAAATACTATACATTGGCAAGGCTAAAGATCTAAAAAAGCGCGTACATTCATACCTTGGCCGTGGAAGGGATAAAAATTTTAAGTCATCTATTATCCTCGAAAATGCCTGTGACCTATCATATATTATAACCGGTACGGAAAAAGAGGCCTTAATACTCGAGGGAAATCTGATAAAAAGACACAGGCCGAGATATAATGTTATATTTAAGGATGATGCCAGCTACCCCCTTATTAGATTGGATATTCACAACAGGTATCCAAGATTACGTATCGTAAGGCGGATTAAGAAAGACGGCTCACTATATTTTGGACCCTTTACCTCAGCATCAGCCGTGCGTTCAACAATGAAGCTTATTGGCCCAATCTTCCCATTAAGAAAATGCGGCACAAAGGAGATCCCTAAAAGATCAAGGCCGTGCCTGAATTATCAACTGGGAAGGTGCATGGCCCCATGCTGCAATAAGATAACTTATGAAGAATATCAAGAGATAGTGGAACAGGTCAAATTATTTTTGGGGGGTCGAAACAAGGAATTAATCTCAAGGCTAAAAAAGACGATGTTAAAGGCCGCAAATGATCAAAATTTTGAAAAAGCAGCAAAAACACGAGATCAGATTAAGGCAATAGAAAAGACACTTGAACATCAAACAATAGTAACCACAAAAATGAGTGATCAGGATGTAATAGGGGTATCATCCTACGATAAAATGGTTGCTATTGTTATTCTATCTATCAGGGAAGGTTATATGGTAGGGAGCAGAAATTATTTCATACCATGTGACTGGATAAAGCCCCGGGAGGTGATGGAGGCGTTTTTAAAACAATATTACAGTGGCAATGAATTTATCCCGCCTGACATAATTCTCTCGGACTCAATAGAAGACAAGCATTTGATTTCCCAGTGGCTCACAGAGATTGCCGGGAAAAAAATTACCATACATATTCCTTCAAAGGGAGAAAAGAAAAGACTCGCAAATATGGCAGTAACTAACGCCGAAGTAACTTTAAAAAAACGATTGAAAAATAACCCTTCATACATCCTTGACGTAGCGAAATCTGTGCTTAACTTAAAAAGGAAACCAATGCATATAGAAGGAATTGATATATCCAATTTAAAAGGTGAGTTCCCTGTAGCTTCGCTAGTATCTTTTGTTAACGGGCTTTCCGAAAAATCCGGATATAGAAATTACCGAATAAAAGAGGTGGATGGCATCAATGATTATGCCATGATTAGAGAGACAATTTTACGAAGATTCAGGGCAAATAAATTGCCTGATCTCTTTGTCATTGATGGAGGAAAAGGACATTTATCTGTAGCGATTAAAGCCATAGAGTCCTTTATGATTAAAAATCCGCCAGATTTTATTGCCATAGCAAAGGCCAAGCGTGATAAGAATGAAATTGTAGATAAAATTTATCTGCCAAACAGGAAAAACCCTGTTCTTTTTCCAAGAAATCATCCAGTCCTTTCTATGCTTATGCAGATAAGAGACGAGACACACAGGAGGGCAATTGGTTATTATAGGAAAAGAAAAAATAAGGCCCTGACAATGTCTGTTCTTGATACGATACAGGGTGTGGGACCAAAAAGGAAAAGGGCCCTGCTTAACCATTTTAGAGATATCGAAGCAATAGCAAAATCAGATGTTGCTGGATTACAACAAGTTCCGCTCATCACGCATACTGTTGCAAAAGATATCTTTAATTATTTCAACAATGAAACGCTGCCCATAGAAAAAAATGAGGACAGCATACGATAACCTTATTATTCAATAAATTTTAACCATAAAGGAGTGTTCGATAGATGAAAATAGCTATTACCTCAACAGGAAAAGACCTTGACTCTCAAGTAGATCCAAGGTTCGGCAGGTGTGCCTATTTTTTAATTGTAAATATTGATGATATGAGCTTTGAGGCTATTGACAATGCAAGCATGTCTTTAGGCGGGGGTGCAGGTATTCAGGCAGGTCAATTTGTAGCCTCACGGGGCGCAAAGGCCCTTTTGACCGGAAGCGTAGGTCCCAATGCAAGCCGAACCCTTAATGCTGCGGGGCTTGATGTGATAGTTGGTGTAAGTGGCTCTATCAGGGATGCGGTTGAAAGATATAAAAGCGGAGAGCTGAAGGCTACCACACAGGCAAATGTGCCGGATCACTTTGGTATGGGATCAACCGGTGGCATGGCTAGTGGCATGGGCGGAGGCATGGGCGGTGGCATGGGCGGTGGCATGGGACGAGGTATGGGAAGAGGCATGGGAATGGGCATGGGAAGAGGTATGGGAATGTCTATGCCGGCCTCTAATCCAGAGCCTCCATCCTCATCCAGGAACCAGGATGTTGAATCCTTAAGACAAGAGGCGGATGCCCTGCGGGAGCAGCTTAACTCAATTTTGGCCCGGATAGATGAAATGGGGAAAAAGTAAAAAAAATTTTCACAAACCCCAATAAAAAACTTGACATATCCTACAAATGGGCTATGAGTAAATCGCAAAACTAAACTTATTATGAGGAGCTACGCTAT
>CAYMVB010000058.1:0-3723 GCA_964393665.1 uncultured Desulfobacteraceae bacterium
CTTGAAGATATCCAACGAATCCCTCTATCCTCTTTTGCTGCCTCGAAAGAATTAATTATAAACTCCTTTAACAATTCCCTTGAGGAGCAACTTGAGGGAGAAAGAAAACTCCTTTCATGGTGTGCCGAACAGCCTGGCGGTCAGGAGGGTGTACATGCATTTTTAGAAAAGAGAAAACCCGTCTATAGGTAGATATCTCAAAAAGGTTACTTAATCACTCCTCCAAGTCAACGGGGGTGATTATCCATGTTTAACCCAGATTATGCAGCAGATAGCTACTACACAATCTGGGTTTAATAACATTAATTTAGCTAACTCCTGCCTTCATATACCTTGCCGCCTTTTTGCCCGCCTGAATTCCAGATTCGATACAGGGCATTATGCCTCCACCCATGGTACCCGCACCTGAAAGAAAAAGCCCACCGATACCTGTTTCAGACGTAATAAACCGACCGGGACCCACTTGGTCAGGTGTTTGTTCAGGCCCATAATTGCCACCCCGTCTGGCATTAACCCAATACTCATTGGTAAGAGGCGTCCCGTACTCAACAAAATTGATATGTTGGGAAAGTGCAGGTATATAGTTCTCGGCTGCTGTAATAAGCCTCTTTCCGATATTTTCCTTAAGATCTTCGTAGTCTTTGCCCCTTCCTCTTGAAGGTAGGTTTTTCCACCGCTCAAAGAGTTCGTAGCTTGCCCCTGTTATTATCTCAACCGTGTGATGTCCCTTCGGTGCATGACCACCTTCTGGGTCTTTTACAGAGGGGCTCGTGATAAAAAACATGGGGAAAGATTCAGGCGTGGTCGAGGTAGATAAACTTTTATACACCTTATTTATATCATAATCATCGTAATGAATTATATTTGCATCACTTACTCCCATAGAGGGTAGATCGAGATCGGTACCGACGAAGGCATAAAAGGAACCACTTGAGGGCCGCATTTGACTTGCCTTTTTTCTAATTTTAGCGGGCACGAGGTCTGAACTGACTAAATTACCCAGGGTTAAGACAGGGTCAACATTACTAATTACCACACGAGAGGTATATTTCTCGCCATGTTTTGTTGAGACAAGAAATTCATTTCCTGCTCTATCGATGGAGACAACCCGAGAATTTTTTTTCATCTCGGCACTGTGATCCTTAAGCCCATTTACAAAGGCATTCCTTAATGCGCCGCTACCCCCACAAGGATAATATGCCCCTTTCAAATAATGAGCCCAAACCATTAAGGCTAAAATAGCAGAAGATTTTGAGGGTGGAAGCCCGTAATCACCACAAGGAGCAGCAAGTGCAGCTTGGAGCCGTACATCGGATGTTACATAATCAAGTAAGCCTTGATAGGGAACGCGAGAATATTTCATCATGATGGGGTGCCTTAAAATAAAACCGAGCATAGGTAAAAAACCTTTGCCCATTGACTGGGAAGCCTTCGTTGCCTCTAAAATTTTTTCAAAGACACTAAAAAATTTGTATATGCCATCTTCCTCTTTTGGAAAATCATTGATAAGCCGCTCCTTAAATCGTTCCTTACCTTTGCACACCCTTAACTCATAATCCGGAAAAACATAGCGCTCGAATCCTTCCGGATTAAGCTCAGCAAACTTTACTGACTCAGCTAATCCTAATTCCTCTATCAAACCCCAAAAACGATCCCCTCTCCCAAGCTCTCCAAGGTAATGTAACCCCGTATCAAAGGTATAATCATTACGTGTAAAAGGATTCAAATACCCCCCAAAGGATGTCATAGCCTCCAGAAGCATCACGGAATAATCTGAACGTGCAAGCTTCAGCGCTGCGGATAATCCTCCAGCGCCGCTGCCTATTATTATTGCATCGTAATCGGCCATTTCTAACTCCTTTCTGCTCTTTATTGTGTTGCGAGATCATCTAAATTCAATTACTATCCCTAAAAGGGGTAGCTTAAGGGTCAGAGGCACACAGGCACACAGGCATCGAGTTTTTGAGAGGCAGTATTTCTTCTTTGTGCCTGCCTGTGCGATGCCTGTCTGCGAGCGTCCTCGCTCAGGCAGGCACGCAGACAGGCCTGTCTGCCGACAGGCAGGCCTTTGCCACTTTGCCCCTTTGTGCCCCTGGCCCAGACCTGGCATTTCGACAAATAAGTTTATAACACTGCTTAGTAGAATAATAAATATTGGACTACATATTCATAAGTCGCGCCTCCCGCTCCCGTCACGGTCTCGGGACGGGGAGGGCAGGCTTAACCAGTAAAAATTATTAAACTAAAGTCTTCGCCAGTTGAAACGAAGTGGAGATCCCGCCCTACGGAAAAAAGGCGAGGATTTTTCTCCCTTTCCCCGAAGGAGACAATACGTTTATCTCAACGTTTGGGCTTCTTGTTCAACGATGATGTATCTCTGATTGAACCAACAATAATCGAAACAGAGAAGGTTTTGAATGGGTTGATTAAATCATTACAAGTTGTTTGAAATACTTCAGTCTTCATTCTTCAACCTAAAACCTCCTAATAATAGTTACAGTAAATCTTTAGAAAGCTATTTTCCATGGGGATCCTTTTTAACCCACATTATGCAGGAGCCAACTACTGTAAAACCTGGGTTACGATACACCCATTCTCCTGACAGATATAATCTCTGCCATGATGCTCAGGGCAATCTCACCAAGGGTGGATGCATTAATTCTTAATCCTATGGGTGCATGAACTGTACGAAGCAGATCATCGGGTATGCCTTTTGATCGAAGGCGGCGAAACAACGCCTCTTTATTTTTTTTTCCTTTTATCAAACCAATATATTTTGATTGTGACTTTATAACCTGAAAGAGTACTGTCTCATCATATTTATGGTCCCTTGTGGCGATTATGACATAGCTTGAACTGTTCAGATCAAATCTCTCAGCAAGCTTGTCAAAGCCATCCGCATAAAGAAGGTCTGCGTCAGGAATTCTTTCCGCATTGGCAAAATATGGATCATTATCAATGACTAGTATCTTAAAGCCCATAAGGCTTCCAATCTTTGAGACTGGAATAGCTAAGGCCCCTGCGCCAAAAAGGTAAATGGCGGGGATAGTTTTCATAGGCTCAATGAAAAATTTAAGCGTACCCCCTGATTCCATACCACGCCTTTTTTCTTCTTCAGGGCTTACACTAACAAGCATACGCTCAGGCTCTCCTTTTCGTATCAGCCTTTTTGCCCTTTCAATAACTCCCAATTCAGTATCACCACCACCTATGGAACCAATGATGTCACCATTTTCCTTTACTATCATCATTGTATCGGTTTCATTTGGGGCAGAGGATCTAATTGAGGCAACGCTTACAAGGGCTGCCTTTTCATTATTTTCTATTAATTGAAAAAGGGTGTGATAAATTTGGTTTGATTGAGCCAATCTTTTCGTCCAAAATTTTACTAAGGCAAAGTCAACTACTATCCCTAAAAGGGGTAGCTTGAGGGTCAAAGGCACAGAGGCACAGAGGCACAGAGTTCTTGAAACGCATTATTTCTTCTTTGTGCCTTTGCCACTTTGCCCCTTTGTGCCTTAACCGGTAAAAATTATTAAATCCCGTTCCGCGGGGAAAAGGTGAGGGTTTTTCTCCCATTCCCCGGAGGAAACAATAACATGTTCTTGTAATGAACTAACTTTTTATAGGAAGGCGAACATAAAAGGTTGAACCCGCCCCTTCTTTACTCTTCACATTCACTGTGCCATTGTGCGCCTCGACTATACTTTTAACAATAGGCAG
>CAYMVB010000059.1:0-10131 GCA_964393665.1 uncultured Desulfobacteraceae bacterium
GGAATCCCATCGCCCCCACCTAATATCTTTGGTGCAAAAAATAAATAAAACTTGTCGGCAACATCGCCTCTCATTATAGAATTATAAATTCTTGCACCCCCCTCTACTAACACAGATCCTATTGGAATTGTTGATAACCTGTCAAATAAATCTACCATATCCACCTGACCATTTTTAAGCTCGCACTGAATAACCTTGGCACCAAGGTTTTCTATGCGCTTTATTTTTGCCTTATCCACATTACTACCTGATGCTATAATGGTCAAGTGAGCAGTCTCTGAGTTAAAAACATTGCTGCTCAAAGGGGTCCTTAAATGCGTATCGACAACTATCCGAAAAGGATGAGATACACTTTTTTTTATCATGTATGGCGTTAATTTAGGGTTATCAGCTATTACAGTGTCCACTCCAACTAAGATGGCTCCCGAATGTCCTCTAAGCCTGTGAACAAATCTTCGTGATTTTTGGTTGGTTATCCACTTTGAATCTCCCTTTTTTGTTGCTATCCACCCGTCTAGTGTCATGGCAACCTTTACTGCGACAAAAACCTTTCCCTCAACGACGTTCTTTATATAAACCTCATTTAACGTAGAGCATTCTTCCTCCAAAACACCACACCTTACATCTACTCCCTTTGATTGAAGAAATTCACAACCTCCTCCGGTTACGCCCTTGTTCGGATCTTTAATGCCTACAACGACCCTTGATACACCACTTTCTAAAATAGCCTTTGTGCATGGTGGTGTTCGGCCGTAATGGTTACAGGGCTCTAAATTTACATACATTGTAGATCCCCTTGCGCCTTCCCCGACCTTTGACAAGGCATCTACCTCAGCATGCTTCATTCCAGCCTTTTTATGATAGCCTGAGCTAATAATCGTTCCATCTTTCACCAAAAGGGCCCCAACAACTGGATTTGGAAACGTGGATCCAAGCCCCTTTTTTGCCAAAGAGATAACCTTCTTCATAAACCTTTCATCGCTATTCATTGCTTATGAATCCTTGGAAATATTTTTAGAATTTATCATGATCAGGTTGGTGTAAAAATTTTTGTAGATATAACAGGTGGGAAAATATGTTTTTAACAATACTTGTATATTCTATGCCTCCAGCAAGTCCCTATATTTGTATTAGTCAAAATATAACCTAATATCAAAAAAGCCTATAGACCTTCTTTGCCTCTCTCGTCAAGAAGGTCTTTTAACTCTGTCATAAACTCATTTATATCTTTAAATTGCTTATAGACAGATGAAAACCTGACATATGCAACATCATCCCATTCTTTTAGCTTTTCAATAACCTTCTCCCCTATATCGGAACTATTTATCTCCCTAAAACCGCTTTGTTGAAATAGTTGAGGTAAAGAATCAACAAATTCATCTATGTCATTGGTGCTTATCGGTCTTTTCTGGCAGGCCTTTTGAATCCCAGATCTAATTTTTTCTAAATTAAACCTCTCTCTTCTGCCATCCTTTTTCACCACCATTGGTAAAGCTGATACTACCTTTTCATAGGTGGTAAAACGTTTTCCGCAATTAAGGCACTCTCTCCGTCTTCTTATCATCAAGTTATCTTTGCTTAGCCTGGAGTCAACTACCTTGTTCTTTATATCTCCACAAAATGGACATTTCATATAGCTAACCTTTCAATTTCTATATGTGCTTCGGCGATCATCTCATCTGCCAAGGGATCTGGATAACCCTCTAAATAATAAATCTTTTTTATACCTGCATTTATAATCATCTTTGAGCAAATAATGCAGGGTTTATGCGTAGAGTAAAGAACAGTGTCTTTAGTGCTAACGCCATAGTATGCAGCTTGAATGATCACATTTTGCTCTGCATGGAGTCCTCTGCACAGCTCGTGTCTTTCGCCTGACTTTATGCCCAATTTCTCCCGCAGGCAACCAGTCTCTTCGCAATGTCTTATTCCAGTAGGCGCACCATTGTATCCAGTTGCAATAATTCGTTTATCCTTTACTAATACGGCACCAATATTTCGCCTTAGACACGTTGACCTCTTAGATACCAGTTTGGCAATTGTCATAAAGTACTCTGACCAGGAAGGCCTTGTCAATGAATATCTCCACTATAAAAACTCTTCATTAAATTTCAAACGCCTGTTGTATTTCTGTCCATACTCATAGTAGGGCAGCTTTGGAAATTGAAATCTGTTTTCATAAAATTTGAGAAATTTAATCCTAATCGACTTAAAAAATCTAAACTAAAGGGAATTGCCTGCAAAGAGAATGAACCATTGACTTGATATCATCAACAACCTCATTATTATGAGGGCTTTCCAGTACAGAGATGATCCATTCCGCTATTCTCCTCATTTCTCTTTCTTTCATACCTCTTGTAGTTAAAGCCGGCGTACCTAATCTAATCCCGCTTGTCACCTTTGGCCCCTTTCTGTCAAAAGGGATAACATTCTTATTTAACACTATCCCTGCTTGACCCAGGCTTTCCTCTGCCTCAATTCCGGTAAGCCCTGTACTACTGAGATCTGCTAATATTAGGTGATTATCTGTGCCGCCAGTTACAATTTTTAGACCATGTTTAGATAATTCCTCAGCAAGCGTCTTTGCATTTACTATAACCTGCTTTTGATACTCTTTGAACTCCGAGCTCATTGCCTCTCTAAACGCCACTGCCTTAGCAGCAATGACATGCATTAAGGGACCACCCTGAGTTCCAGGAAAAACTTGGCTATCAATAACCTTTGAATATTTTTTTTTCGCAAGAATAAAGCCACCGCGTGGTCCCCGCAACGTCTTATGCGTAGTGCCAGTAACAAAATCGGCATATGGGACAGGTGAGGGATGCAAATCCGCTGCTACCAAACCAGCAATATGTGCCATGTCAACGAGTAAATAGGCGCCAACATCTTCCGCAATGTCCTTAAATTTTTTGTAGTCAATAATCCTGGGATAAGAGCTTGCACCAGCAACAATAAGTTTAGGTCGGTGAGATTTTGCCTGGGATTCAATCTGGTTAAAGTCTAATACATAGGTCTCTTTGTCCACACCATAAAAAGAGGCTTTATATAATTTACCGGAAAAGTTGGAGCTGCTCCCGTGGCTTAAATGCCCCCCGTGCGTCATATCCATTGACAATATTGTGTCCCCTGGCTTTAAGAAACCAAAGTATATGGCCATATTGGCTTGAGTACCTGAATGAGGTTGAACATTGGCATACTCTGCATTGAAAACCTGTTTAGCCCTATTTATAGCAAGATTTTCTATGACATCTACATATTCACAGCCACCGTAATATCTTGCCCCTGGATATCCTTCTGCGTATTTATTTGTTAGAACACTGGCCTGGACATCAATGATTTCTCTGCTCACATAATTTTCTGAGGCAATCATTACCAGGGTACCTCTTTGTCGCTCCGTTTCTCTCTCTAAAGCTATAGAAATCTCGGGATCGATTGTTTCTAAACTCATGAAAACTCCACTGATTTTACCTTTATCACATTTTTAATTGCCTTACTCTACCAGTCTTCGATTTGATCTACACGTCTTTTGTGGCGACCTCCCTCAAAATTTGTATGTAAAAAGAGATCCACCATCTCAAATGCCAAGCCATCCCCCAAAACCCTTCCGCCGAGGGCAAGTATATTGGCGTCGTTATGTTTTCTGCTAAATTTTACTGTATAGAGATTATGACAAAGTGCAGCTCGTACGTTTCGGTGTTTATTTGCAACTATCGACATACCAATACCCGAGCCACATATTAAGATACCCCTTCCGAATTTCCCCTCGGAGATATTCTTGGCTACACGATGAGCAATAATAGGATAATCAACCGGCTCTCGGTTAAAGACACCTGCGTCCTCAACAAAAACCTCGTTTCTCTCAGACAAAAAGGTCTTTATTTTCTCTTTCAAATCAAATCCGGCATGGTCAGAGCCTATAATTATATTCATTGTTTCTCTTTTTAAGATCTAATTACCATACATATAGTATATATCTTTGGCGTTTTCTTTGGTTATTGTACTGCAAAAAAATGTCGACTATGAATAGAAAAATCATGGCAAGAAACAGGGATAATATATTATTATATCTACCTGATGAAAAATACACTAAAAATAAAATTGTACTTTTTTAAAAAATATCTGAAAATGATAAAAATTTTTTATGCACTAGGGGTTAAATTCTCTAAAAATTAATGTGCAATTGGTGCCACCAAACCCGAAAGAATTAGACATCACTGTCTTAACCTCCGCTTTTCTGGCCTTATTTGGAACATAATCGAGATCACATTCAGGATCTGGGAATTCATAGTTTATGGTAGGAGGGATTAGATTATTATTAATTGTTAAAATAGAGTATATAGCCTCTACTGCCCCTGTGCCACCCAGTATATGACCTGTCATGGACTTTGTTGAGCTAACAGGCAACGTATATGCATAATCACCAAACACAGACTTTATGCCCTTAGTCTCAGATAAATCGTTTAGCGGCGTACTCGTTCCATGTGCGTTTATACAATCAATTTGCGTTGGTTCTATGTTAGCGTCCTTTAGTGCTTCTTTCATGCACGCACTTGCACCCTTTCCATCGGGGTCTGGGGCTGCCACATGATAGCCATCTGAAGACATCCCGTACCCAATTATCTCAGCGTAGACATGTGCACCTCTATCTAAGGCGTGGTTCAATTCTTCAAGTATAATGATACCCCCGCCCTCTGATATTATAAATCCATCCCTTTCTTTATCAAAAGGCCTTGATGCTTTTTGAGGCTCATCATTTCTAGTAGACAACGACTTCATTGAGATAAAACCGCCCAGGGCCAGGGGTGTCAAAACAGCCTCTGTTCCACCAGTTATCATTGCATCGGCAGCTCCACGGCTGATTATCTTAAATGATTCACCAATCGCATGAGAACTCGCAGCGCACGCTGTTACAATGGCGCTGTTTGGTCCCCTTACCCCAAATTCAATGGAAATCTTACCAGGTGCCATGTTAGCAATTATCCCCGGTATAAAAAAGGGGCTTATTCTTTTTGGTCCTTTTTCTAATAGGATCTTATGAAAATACTCAATGGTGCTTAATCCACCCAATCCTGAACCTGTTACACATCCTACACGATGCTCATTTTCTGAAGTAATTTTTAACCTTGAATCCTCAATTGCCATACGCGTTGACGCTATGGCGTAATGGATAAATATATCAAGATGCCTGACATCTTTTGATGAAAGAAAATCCTCAGACCTAAAATTCTTAACCTCCCCAGCTATCTTAGATGAAAAGGCAGATGTGTCAAATTTAGTGATAAGTCCTATTCCGGATTTTCCCTCTGAAACGGCTTGCCAGTTCTCTTCAACACCAATACCCAACGGCGTCACCATTCCTAAGCCTGTAATGACAACTCGCCTATCCATCCCCTAGCCTCCTGATTATATGAATTTAGTTTTTATTACCTTCAATATAGTCAATAGCATCCTGGACAGTAATTATTTTTTCAGCCTCATCATCTGATATGGAAATATCAAATTCCTCCTCTAGCGCCATAATCAATTCTACCTGATCAAGGGAATCTGCACCTAAATCATCGACAAAGGATGCCTCTGGTACTACATCCTCTTCCTTAACCTCTAACTGCTCACAAATGATCTTTTTTATTTTCTCCTCAGCTGACATATACTCTTACCTCCGTAAAGTTTTTACTAGTTATAACTACATATAAAGGCCGCCATTTATATGGATAACTTGCCCCGTAATATAATTTGCACTGTTAGATGCCAGCCAATAAACCACCTCAGCTACATCCTCAGGTTCACCCATTCTTTGCATAGGAATTTGCGATATAAATGCCTCTTTAACCTTATCAGGAAGCTTTTCCGTCATCTCTGTATTTATAAAGCCTGGGGCTACGGCATTAACAGTTATACCCCTTCCGGCAAGCTCTTTTGCAGAAGTTTTTGTTAAACCGAGAATTCCTGCCTTAGATGCTGAATAGTTTGCCTGGCCTATATTTCCAATCTCCGCTACTACAGAAGAGATATTTATGATTTTACCACTCCTCGCTTTAATCATTGACCTGACTACAGATTTGGTGCAGTTAAAAACACTTTTAAGGTTAACGGCCAAAACCTGGTCCCATTCGTTCTCGGACATTCTCATTAAAAAAGCATCCTTCGTTATGCCGGCATTATTCACAAGCACATCTACCTTACCGTAATTTTTGATTATTTGATCAAAAAATTGTCCTACATCCTTAAAAGATGAAACATCTAACTTTTCTGCGGCTGCCTCCACACCCATTTCATGCAGTAAATCTCGTGTTTTATTTGCAGCAAAATCATCAGGATCATAATGGGCTATAATAATTATGGCATTCTCTTTTGCAAACCTCAGCCCTATCGACCTTCCAATACCTCTTGACCCCCCCGTTATTACTACTATCCTTTTAGACAACATAACTCCTTGTATCTATCTATTGTTTCGTAAATCACCTATTCTTTATAAAAAGAAAACCAAGGTATATATAAACGTAAACCTCTTGCATCTAAAAACTTCTCTTTACTAAAAGGTCTTTTGAATGCAGGAGCATTCTATGTGTTTTAGCTCATTACTCTTTTTCAATATGAATCACGCTTTCACCATTATATGTTCCGCAGTTCATACAAACATGGTGCGGTAAGACAGGCTCATGACATTTTGGGCAAAATGCTATATTTGGCATTGTCAGGTGATGATGTGATCTCCCTTTATCCCTTCTTGATTTTGATTTTTTCTTTTTAGGTACTGCCATATTTAATTTCCTCTCTTATTTTATTGTATTCAACTTTTTTGCGCATGAACAAGTTTCAACGTTTAAATTACACCCACAAACAGGGCAAAGCCCTTTACAAGTAACACTACATATTGTTTTCATTGGGATATTTAAAATAATCTGCTCTTTGATTATCTGATCAATACATAAATAATTTCCATCTATAAAAATAAGGTTAAGATCTTCCTCTGATAATTCAATGTCCAAGTCCCCTGCATATGGTGTTACTGATAGGGAAAATTTAAAGTTTGTTGACAGTGACGTGTCATAAGGTTCAAGGCACCTATCACATCTCAATTTTAACGTCGTGGATAAGGCACCTTCTACCGCAACCTTTTTTGCAAAATAATGTAACCTTATCCAACCAGACAAAGGCATAGAAAGCCCTATAACATGGTCATTTTTAAGATCTGGATTCCACCAATCAGGGCTAAAAGTAAATTCTATATACTTACCGTCTGGGGGAATATTTGTCAAATCTATTTTCATTTATTAATTCATCGATAAGGCTTTAACCCATTAAAAATAGATAAGCTTCGCTTTTATATCCAGCAACCCGTTTTGTCAAGAAAATTTCTTCCAACTTTTTTCTATTATCAATGCTTGAACTGCTTAAAGGAAAGTAGTACTATTAATTTAAAATGAAAACAAGACAGGTATTCGAAAGATATGACAGAAACAGTATTAGCTCTATAACTCCACCCAAATATTGCCCTAAATGTGGCAAAAAATTTGATTTGGTACCCCAGGGAAAAGGCTATCAGCTGGCGTGCAAGAGTTGCAGGTTTATTCTATACAAAAATCCATATCCAGGGGTGGTTATATTAATAAATGATCATGAAAAAATATTACTTGGAAAAAGAGCTAAAAACGTATTTGAAGGGGGAAAATGGAGCCTACCCGGAGGTTTCATTGAATTTGAGGAAGATTTTTTATCTGCCGCACACAGGGAAATAATGGAAGAAACCAGGCTCTCAATAAAAATTACGTCAATTTTAAACGTAGTCTCAAACTTTTTTACCCCAGAATTGCATACTATTGTTATTGTCCTTCTGGCCGAAAAACAAGCTGGTACTCCAATACCTGGGGATGACATGGAGGAATTAAGCTGGTTTAGCATTTCAGGCCCTCTTCCCGACATGGCATTTGAGGCTGATAAGGAAATAATAAACAGGTATTGTAAAACAAAAATAAAAGGTATACCTGTAGATCCTGACTTTGCCTTTTTATAAAACATTTTATCTTATCTTATTTTTTAAAATCCTTAGAATTGATTAAGGAGGTAGGTATCATGATACGAGAACCAATAGTAGCAAACCAATTCTATCCTGGAGTAGAAAAAAACCTTAAAGAAGACATTGCCAAACGGTTTCTAAACGGAGAAAAAAGAGAAAACGTGCTTGCCTTAATAGCTCCTCATGCCGGTTATGTATATTCCGGAAACGTTGCAGGCGCAGTTTATTCAAAGGCAGAAATTACAGATGATGTTATAATTATGGGCCCCAACCATCATGGAATAGGCAACCCATTTGCAGTTATGGTGAATGGGGAATGGAGGATGCCCGGCGGCACTATCCAAATAAATGAAAGGCTCGCCAGCCTCCTGGTCGAAGAATCAAAATGGTTATCTTCCGATGACCAGGCCCATATTCAAGAGCATTCAGTTGAGGTACAATTGCCATTCATTCAATATGTTAACCCTCACATTGAATTTGTTCCAATAGTCTTTGGCAGGGCGGATTTTGAGGTATGCCAGGAAATAGGGTTATCTATCGCAAGGGCAATACATAGATATGGAAAACCTGTTGTCATAGTGTCTAGCACTGATATGACACATTATGAATCCCAGGAAAGCGCTAAGCGCAAAGATACGTTGGCCATAGATAAAGTTCTTTCATTAGACCCTGCTGGTCTTCTGGAAACAGTCAGCAATAATAACATATCTATGTGTGGCGTAATCCCAACAACAATAACGTTAGTTGCAGCCATAGAACTCGGGGCCAGAAAAGCAACCCTTATAGATTATGCAACCTCAGGAGAGGTTAGCGGAGATTATAGCTATGTCGTTGGTTATGCAGGCTTTATAATCCAATAAATTTCCTTTTAATAAGCATCATTATGTATTTTTGATGCAACGTTATTAGAGGCATTTTTGGATTCTTACCATTACATGCTATATTCCAAATTTCACATGCACCTCTTTCACAAACATATATACTATTGCCCCTATGGCAGTGGCAAAAAAACACAGCCCGAACGCAAAGGAAAAGGCCTCAGGGGGAAGCTGCCCTTGAAAAGGTGGGAATTTTTCAATAATTATGCCCATCACATGCTGAAAAAAGCCAGCCCCCGCCATAGTGAAAAAGTTTACTGCACTCATAGCGGTTCCGCTGATAGCAACAGGCAACAATTCCTTAATATTTGCATACATAATCATACTGGAGGAATTCAAGAAGCCCATAAAGAAAAACATTACTCCTAACATTAAAAGAGAGGGCTTTTGGAAAAAGCCCGTTAAAGGGAATATACAAATACTATAAAGAGACATGGCAAGCGCTGCTACAACCTTTCTATTCTTGAACACCTTGTCAGATAGAGTGCCTATAATAGGACCTCCTATAATAAACCCTAATGGGAACAACATCAGGAATTCTCCCCTGTCAATAAGGGAGATCTGGTGGACATGCTCCAGGTATGGACCAGCCCAAAGACCGGCTATCGAAACATATGTTCCGTATCGAGCAAAGGCAGATATTGCTATAAGCCAAAAAGACGGAAGCCTAACAACAGATACTATGCCACCTACCGACTCTTTCAGTAAGTTCTCCTTAGATAACAAAGGTGAATCAATGCCCTTAGATCGATCCGGATAATCATTCACGATACTATATACAAGGCTGGTAATAATTAGGTGGACAAGAGCTATTAAAAGAAAGGCGTTTCTCCATCCCATTAAACCTACTGCAAGTGCAAGAGGTGCCGTAGCCAGGATATTTCCCAATGTACCGATGGATAGTATAACGCCTGAGATAGTAGTAAAGGTATAAGGGGAAAACCAAATAGAGATAAGTTTGTAGGTACCCATAAGCGCACATGCCATGCCTACCCCTATTAATGCCCTGCCAATTAACGCTGTTAAAAGGGAATTTGAAAGGGCAAAAACTACTGCACCAACTATTCCAAGGCTTGAAAGGAATAATATCAGCCTCCTCGCTCCAAAGACGTCTATAGCTGCCCCCATTGGGATCTGAATCAAGGCAAATGCATAGAAAAAAATAGAGCTTAACAACCCCATGTCCTCGGCGGTAAGCGAAAGGTCGCGCATTAGATCAGATGCAATCACAGCGGA
>CAYMVB010000060.1:0-11003 GCA_964393665.1 uncultured Desulfobacteraceae bacterium
AAGCTGCTTGCCCTCTACAGAGATGAGTCTTACTGTGGAAGCCTGTATTTGTTCGTTAACCCTTACGAGGGGTTTTTTAGAAATGGCTACCTCCTGTATTTTACTTCGTTATTAATATAATCAATGATTTCATCAGGCTTCATGACTGGGAGATTTTTCCCATCCCTTGCCCTAACGCTAACAGTTCCTGTTTCTATTTCCTTATTGCCTATGATAAGCATGTAAGGAATTTTTTTCATCTGTGCTTCCCTGATTTTAAAGCCCAGCTTTTCATTCCTAAGGTCTTTTTCCACTCGGATGTCCGCATCGAGGAGTTTAGTGAACAAGTTTTCTCCATAAGGTATATGGTTATCCGTAATTGAAAGTATGGTTGCCTGCACAGGGGCAAGCCACACTGGGAATGCACCTGCGTAATGCTCTATCAGAACACCAAGGAAACGCTCAATGGATCCAAGTATGACGCGATGTATCATAACAGGTCTATATTTTTCACCATCGGAGCCTACATAAGTCAGGTCAAATCGTTCAGGGAGGACAAAATCACATTGTATTGTCGCGCATTGCCAGCTTCTTTCCAATGCGTCTTTAATCTTGACGTCTATTTTTGGCCCATAAAATGCCCCGTCCCCCTCGTTTATTTGGTGTGGGAGATTAATTTCTTGAACTGATTCAATCAGGGCATTTGTTGCCTTCTCCCAGTCTTCATCTGTGCCAATAGAATTTTCAGGCCGTGTGCTGATTTCTATTTCATAATCAAACCCAAATACGGCCATAATATCCCGTACAAAATCGATGATATTTTTAATTTCAACCTTTAGCTGTTCAGGCGTGCAGAGTATATGGGCATCATCCTGGGTAAATTGCCTTACCCTGGTTAACCCGTGAAGAACACCCGATCGTTCATGTCTATGTACTGTTCCCAACTCAAAATATCTCTTGGGCAGATCTTTGTAACTTCTTGTTGCAGATGAGTAAATGAGCATATGCGATAAACAATTCATGGGCTTTATGCCGTAAGATTGATCTTCTATCTCGGTAAAGTACATGTTCTCCCTGTAGTGATCAAAGTGACCTGATTTTTTCCATAATTCTGTTTTTAAGAGCTGCGGACCCATGACCAGCTCATAACCTCTTTTAATATGCTCTTTTACCTCGAATTCCTCAAGAATATGTCTTAGCATAGCCCCATTGGGGTGAAATAAGATCATTCCTGGTCCCACCTCTTCCCTGATACTAAAAAGGTCGAGTCTTTTTCCAAGTACGCGATGGTCTCTCCGTTTTGCCTCTTCAATTTTTTTAATGTGTTCATCAAGGGATTTTTGATCAGAAAAGGCAACACCATAGATCCTGCTCAACATCTCCCTTTTTTCATCTCCCCTCCAATAGGCTCCTGCAACTGATGTTAGTTGAAAAGCCTTGATTTTCGCTGTTGATGGAAGATGGGGCCCACGGCAAAGGTCAGTGAAATCACCCTGTTTATACAAGCTTACCGTCTCCTCTGAGAGATCTTCTATGATTTCTGCCTTGTAGTTTTCACCTCTGGATTTAAAAAATTCAACCGCATCAGCGCTTGAAACCTCACTTCTGCTGAAGGGGAAATCTTTTTCGATTATCTCCCTCATTTTCTTTTCGATTAAGGGTAGATCTTTTATATCAAAGGGTCTTTTATAATCGAAATCATAATAGAATCCATCTTTAATCGAAGGGCCTATGGTAACCTTCGTGCCTGGAAATAGTTCCTGAACAGCCTGGGCCATGACATGAGCTGTGCTGTGTCTCATTATCTCAAGGCCTTCCTCGGAATCTAAATAAACGGGCTCAATCTCCGCCTGTGAAAGAATAGGGCTTGATAGATCCTTAGCCTTTCCGTTAACCTTTATCGCTACTATCGATTTTTTTTTGTCAATACCTAATGCCTTTAGTGCCTGAAATCCATTGAGGCCTTTAGCTAGCACTTCAACTGAGTGTGAATTTTTCAGGCTTAGGCTTATTTTTTCTTCATCCCCCATTTGTAATCACCTGATTTAAAACAAGGCATCTAAGAAATAAGACCCTTAGATGCCTTGTAGTTTTAAAGCATTTATCGATAATTTTTATCTATATCATTTTTATTTATAATCCCGCAAGTCATTATTTGGTTGCATTACTTAATAGTATTCCCGCCTGGGTCATGAATTCCAAACATCTCACGCATTTTTGTTTTTTTCTTATAACTGATAAGAGGGAAATGTTAAAGTCAGCGTTCAAATTTGTGGATAAAAAATTTTGGCTTCAGTTTAGAGGCCAATTAATCGATGGCAAACCTTTTTATACCTTCTTTGTAAAGATCTCCCCCATTGCAATCATTAACTACAGTTACAGGAAAGTCTTCTACCTCCAGTCTTCTTATAGCCTCCGGTCCTAAATCTTCATAAGCGACAACAGTGGCCTTTTTAATCCTCTTGGCTAGTAAGGCGCCTGCACCACCTGTTGCCCCAAAATATACGGCCTTATATTTTTTCATTGACTCAATTACTTCCTGTGAACGGTTTCCCTTTCCTATCATGCCTTTCAACCCAAGTTCAATTAATGTAGGGGCAAAGGGGTCCATTCTGTAACTGGTAGTAGGGCCTGCTGAACCAATTGGTTTTCCAGGCTTTGCCGGTGTAGGCCCAACATAATAGATTACCTGGCCCTTCAAGTCAATTGGCAGATCTTCCCCCTTTTTAATCAGGTCGAACAGTCTTTTATGTGCGGCATCTCTTCCGGTAAATAAAACCCCGTTTAATAATACCTTATCGCCAATTTTTAAATTTTCTATATCCTCATTTAATAGTGGGGTTGTTAGCCTTATCTGCTTGGGCATCTTATCCTCCAATTATTATAATAGCTTGCTTTCTAAAATCGATAAATTTTATAATTGTATAAACAAGCTAAAGCTACACTAAAATCTACGCAATCCAATAATGGAACGAGGAATAGGGTTTTAAGGGTTTCCTTAAAAGCCAATGAGTTGTTTATATTGGATAATTATTTTATTCGCAATCAAAAATTATTATGTGGCCAAATTTTTTAGGTGCTATATGACTGCCTCTTTATGTCGTGCCGCATGACATTGAATATTCACTGCCAATGGCAGGCTTGCTATGTGGCAGGGTTCGGTTTCTATAAAAACATCTAACGAGGTTGTGCTTCCTCCATAACCCATCGGTCCTATGCCTAATTTATTTATTTTGGCTAAAAGGTCCTCTTCTATTTTTGCCAGTGACTGGTCGGGATTTCTATCTCCTATTTCCCTTAAGATAGCCCTTTTTGCAAGTGTTGCTGATCTTTCAAAGGTTCCACCAATCCCGATGCCAATGATAGTTGGAGGGCATGGGTTTGAGCCGGACTCCATTATTCTGTTTATTACGAACTCCTCAATTCCCTCCAGGCCTGCAGCTGGGGTTAGCATAGTTACCCTGCTCATATTCTCAGCACCGCCACCCTTAGGCGCAAAAGTTATCTTTATCGTGCTTCCGGGAACAATTTCTGTATGGATGATGGCAGGTGTATTATCTCCAGTATTTTTCCTGGTAAATGGATTACAGGCGGATTTCCTTAAATACCCGTCTTTATATCCCTGTCTAACGCCTTCATTGATAGCCTCTGTTAACCCTCCATCAATAATGTGCACGTCCTGGCCAATTTCAATAAAAACGACAGCAAGGCCACAATCCTGACATATAGGAGATTTCTCCTCGCGCGCAATTCTCGCGTTCTCTTTTAATTCCTTAAGGACTTCCCTGCCGATCTCTGATCTTTCATTTTCGATTGCCTTATCAAATGCAAGAAGCACATCATTTCCAAGGTTATAATTAGCAGCTATGCACAGGTCTCTAACTTTTTTTATAATGTCCTTAGTCGAGATTTCTCTTATCATTATATTTTCTCCTAAATCTTTAGAACCTTTTACAATAATCGCCTGAATCAGTAGATCTCGAAAGATTAATTACATATAAAAACTACATGTAATAATTTTTAAAAAATTTGTCTTCCTGTATGTAAACTAAACTGGTATATTGCCATGTTTTTTCTCGGGCCTTGCTTCTATTTTTGTTGATAACATATTTAGTGCGTCTATTATCCTCGGTCTTGTTTCATGTGGAGCGATTACCGCATCTACAAAGCCTCGAGATGCGGCTATGTATGGATTTGAGAAGTGATTTTGGTACTCTAAAATCTTTTCCTCTCTCTTTGCCTCAGGGTGTTCCGCAGCCTTAATTTCCCTGCCATGGATAATTCCTGCTGCCTGTTCTGCTCCCATAACAGCTATTTCAGCTGTTGGCCATGCTATAACATAGTCTGCACCTAAATGCCTGCTACACATGGCTAAATAGGAGCCCCCGTAGTCCTTTCTGGTTATGACAGTTATCTTTGGAACTGTGGCCTCGCTGTAACACCATAATAGCTTGGCCCCGTGTCGGATTATTCCTCCCCATTCCTGTGCGCTTCCTGGTAAATAGCCTGGAACATCTACAAACGTAAGTAATGGAATATTAAAGGCATCGCAGAATCTTATAAACCTGGTAGCCTTATCGGACGCATTAATGTCAAGGCATCCAGCAAGGAATTTTGGCTGATTTGCGATAATTCCTACTGTTTTTCCATCCAGCCTTGCAAAAGAAATTATCATGTTCCTTGCATAATATTCATGGGGTTCAAATATCTTTCCATTATCTACAATAGAGCGAATTATATCCTTCATGTCAAAATATGCCTTTGGGTTATCCGGTATTATTGTATCAAGGGCCATGTCAATTCTTTGGGGGTCATCTCCTGTTTCAACTACCGGAGGTTCTTCCATATTGTTTGATGGAAGGTAGCTGAGAAGATCTTTAATCTTCTCGATGGCATCCTCGTCGCTCTCACATGCAAAGTGGGCTACGCCGCTTTTTGTGTTATGAACCATAGCACCACCAAGGTCTTCCTGGTTTATGTTTTCTCCGATAGTTGTCTTGATAACGGCAGGGCCTGTAATAAACATATAGCTACTCTTTTTCGTCATAAATATCCAGTCTGTCATCGCAGGAGAATAAACTGCCCCTCCAGCCGTAGGTCCCATGATAGCTGATATTTGGGGGATAACACCTGATGCGCATGAATTTCTGAAAAATATATCGCCATACCCTCCGAGGGAATCAACGCCTTCCTGTATCCTTGCGCCGCCTGAATCATTAAAGCCTATTACGGGGGCGCCTGTCTTGAGGGCAAGATCCATGACCTTGCAAATCTTTTTTGCGTGCATTTCCCCTAATGTGCCTGCCATGGATGTGAAATCCTGTGAGAATGCAAAGACAACCCTCCCATGAACTGTTCCATGACCAGTTATAACACCGTCACCCGGCACAGTGGTTTCAGGCATGTTAAAATTAGTAGACCGATGTTCAACATGCAAATCAAGTTCTCGAAAGCTTTCTTCGTCAAATAACTGATCTAATCTTTCCCTTGCGGTAAGCTTACCGCTTTCGTGCTGTTTTTGAATCCGTTTTTCACCGCCCATGGCAAGAAGTTTTTCTTCCCTTGTCTTTAATTCATTTATTTTATCTTCGGTAATACCCATTAAAACCTCCTTTTGTGCGTTTTTATTAACCAGCCATTGAATCACTAAAAGAATTTATATAATGCTTAGCTCCCCCGCAATTTTTTACCATGCTTTTATTGTTAAAGTACTTCGTATCTATTCAGCCACTAAGCACGAAGAAAAGACTCATATCACGATAACAATACATATGTGGTCGGGTTTTCTCAATAATAGTAATACGCCGCATATCACGTAGGACCATCAATGCAATAGTTTTATAATCTTTGTGGCTTAGTGCCTTTGTGGAAATATACCAGAGTAGTTACCTTATATCCACTATATAAGTAAAGTAAAAATATCGAGTTTAAGAGAAGGTTGTGTTGATCTACAGGCTTCTGAGGCTTTATCCACGTTACAATTATTTGGGTATTTTATTTGTGTATAAAATATTGGGTGTTGAGTGATTTTGTGTGTGGATATGAAATGGCAGAATAGAAATATATGAGGTTAAAAACATTAGCCTTGAACTGGGGCATGCTGTTTTAAGATGAGAAGATGTTTGTACCTCGTGGTTGTATCTGTTTTTTTATGTAAACATTTCCCTACGAGAAGTTTCAGATTGATCGACGTAAGTCCTTTGCGCAGCTACTTCCCGGGATCGCCTTTGCACGCTTTTTAATTTCCGCCGCTATAGCGCTAATTTGGCCGATGTGTTTTATAGGGTAGTACTCATTTGATATAAAAGCTATAGATAATGATATTATAGGGTATCGTTCCTTTTGACCTTTTCTATTAATGGAGTCGATAAACCCCCGGGTTCTGTCATCTTCGTCATAAAAATTTCCTATTATGAGATCAAAATCATTGATTATTTCGCTACAAACGGTGTCTGTTAGGTCTGGAGGGACAATAAATACAAAATCATCACCACCTATATGTCCGATAAAGGAATCATTAGAGTGTAGTTTATGTACTGAGTTTGTTAAAAGTCGTGCGGTTATTTTTATAATTTCGTCTCCCCTTAAAAAACCATATTTGTCATTGTAGGATTTGAAATTGTCAAGATCTACGTAGCCCACAGAAAATTGAGCTTTCCTGTCGATTCTTAGCTGGAGTTCTCTTGTTATCGAATAATTACCAGGTAGTAGTGTGAGGGGGTTGGAATCTCTATTTCTGACCGCCCTTGAGAGTGCCAATGAAAGCCTCAACCATAAATCCTCCGAGGTGAACGGTCTTTGTAGATAATCATCAACAGGTGCATTTTCCCAATCAATTGTATATATATTGGTCTTTGGCTGAATCATAAGGATTATAGGAAGGTTGTTGAAAATTGTGTCTCTTTTAATCCTGTTGCAAAGCCTTTCCCATGTATCGTCAGCCAATGCCTGGTTTATGATTATTAAATCAGGAGGATTGCTGTACATTATATCGAGTGCATGGAAAGATGATTCGCAGGTCTCAAAAATAAAGGGATGTTCATCTTTTTTTAATTTCTCTTTCAATTCCTCAATGATATCGAGGCTGTTACTTATAACAAGGAGCTTTTTTTCTTCATTTGTCATATGTCAGGGCCGTTTTCCGGGTACATATTTTCTGCATTATCAAGTTTTTCATCAATTTCCCTGATGATTTCTTCTAAAAAAGGGTCAGATATTCCGAGAATATCCCACGCCCTGTTATCTATTTTAGGCACAAAGTTGTCGCCAGCAAAACCAAAGCCTATCCCTCTTACCAGAGAGTCTGCAACATGAACTACTGCTGTGGATTGCATGGCGAACTCGGAAAGGTTTGGTTGATGGTGATAGGTTATTGGGTATGCAAGTTTGTTTGGCAAATACCATTCTTGGCAGAGCCATTTGCCCACAGTCGCATGGGTAAATCCTAGTATATCCTTTTCAGCCTCATAAATGGATATGTGGTTGTCTATTACTTTTTGTTCGATGAGCGATGATTCCTCAGGGAGTTCTAATTTGATAATGACCTTACCCAGGTCATGTAAAAGTGCTGCCACAAATACCTCTTCCGGGTCTGGCATATTCAATTTTTTCGCTATTACACCTGCAGAAATGGCGCACCCTATAGAATGCTGCCATAGACCAAGGAACCCTCTGGCAAGCATTATATCAAAAACCGAGCTACTGAGCAGAAGACCTTTTACCACATCAAAACCGAGAATTATGAGGGCATGTCTTATATTCGAGATCCGGCGAGGAAATCCATATAATACAGAATTGACTATACGCAGTATCTTGGCGGAAAGTGCCTGGTCAGAGGAAATTATTTTAGCGATATCCTCTGCGGTTGTTTCAGGGTTCTGAATTGATTTATTTATTTCCTGAAAAACACCTGGCATTGTGGGCAGGTTTTTCAAGGATTTAAGGCGCTTTCTTATCCCCTCTCTATCAACAGTCACTTTCTTTAACCCTTTCATTGAGGCATGTAAAAATAATGCTCTTTATTCTCTTCATAAGCGGATCTTTTTCTACAGAGCTGAAACGGGCATTTAGCTCGTCTATTTGTTGACGTAATGGTTTGACGCTGGCGTCCTCGCCAAAGGGATTTCCTTTCACGGTAACTTCAGTGATTCCTGCATCGGAAAGCCTTGAGATCATATTTTCGTTAAGCTCAGTGTCCGCAGTGCATAGAGGCATACCCCTTTTGTTTTTAATTGATTTGGCGAGTTTCATGCCCGCAGTTGCATTTTTTAGGGATATCTTTTGCATAATAACCGTTTCTTTAGCATAAAAAAGGCCCGCAAATCAAGTTTTGACCTGCGGGCCTTAAAATAAGGTTTATTTTTCCATGTAATTAAGACATTAAAAACGATAAGTTTGGCTGTTAAGTTTACTCGTTAACTTTAAGCCCCTTGGCTTCCCAAAATGCCGTTGTTATTCCTGGTGCGCATCTCTTTTTAATATATTTTTGGAGGCCACCAGATTGAAAGATGCACTTACACCCGAGAAGCCTTATTTATGTCACCTCAAACTCCCTTTGTTAAATAGTAACCTTTGGCCATTTCCAAGCCTTTTTCCAGGTTTTTGTTGTTTAGATTGAAGTTTGGTGGCACGTAATAGCTTTTCTAGTAATAAAATCCTTAAAACGGTTCCAAACATCTAAACGTCTAATATTATTTTATTTTATTCTTCCTACAATATAATATATCGGCAATTTTTTATTAAACTTTAGTATGGTAACGTTCAATACTATATTAATCATAGAAATTTGATTTGTAAAGATCATTCATGCATAAATCCAAATAATGGGCATGGATTTTTTTACATTGTTGCTTTCAGGCATTATCGTGCATGCATTTTGTTATTGACATGCTATTATAACTTTCTTATACTCTTTCAAAAAAAACGAGCTTTTATTAATTGGGCCTGCTTATTTCCTGAAAGAATTTTTGATTTGTTGTTTGTAGGAATAATTTTAACCAGCCTTCTTTTTTAGCACTTCAACAGTTCGTACCTCTGTTAAGCAGTAACGTTAACCCTTATGGAGCAGGGAAATATATACTGACCGTTTGGCATAATACCCCTACTTTTATAATCCATGTGAATCAGTGTATACACAGATTGATTGGCAGAAACTTTTTAGCTTGCTTTTTAAGGAAGCATGAATAAAGGAGAAAGACAGTATGAAGATACTTCTTGTGTATCCAAAGTATATTGATACCTTCTGGAGTTTTAAGGATGCCTTAAAATTTATCTCAAAAAAAGCGACTCACCCGCCGTTAGGGTTATTGACAGTAGCTGCAATGCTACCAAAGGAGTGGGAAAAAAAAGTCGTAGATATGAACGTAAACCCGCTAAGGGATAAGGATCTTCAATGGGCTGATTATGTATTTATGAGTGCTATGTCTATCCAAAAGGAATCAGTAAAAGAAGTCATTAGTAGGTGTAAAAAAATAGGTGTCAAGACTGTTGCCGGTGGTCCCCTCTTTACAACTGGTTACGAAGACTTCGAAGATGTAGATCATTTTGTGCTGAACGAGGCAGAAATTACACTCCCCACTTTTTTAAGGGATTTAAAAAATGGATGTGCTCAACGCATGTATACCTCTGAGGAATTTCCAGATATACAAAAAACGCCGATTCCACTCTGGGAACTGATAAATATGAAGAAATATGCAACAATGAGTATTCAGTATTCCAGAGGCTGCCCTTTTAATTGTGAATTCTGTAATATAACAGCACTTTTCGGGCATAAGGTGCGTACAAAGAGTACGGCGCAAATCATACGCGAATTAGAAAATATGTATTCTAAGGGCTGGAGAGGTGATGTATTTTTTGTTGATGATAATTTCATAGGAAGAAAGAGAACGCTAAAAAAGGAAACCTTGCCCGCTATAATTGAATGGATGCGAAAAAACAGCTATCCCTATTTTCTTAATACAGAGGCATCTATAGATCTTTCTGACGATGAGGAACTCATGCAGTTGATGGTTAGGGCAGGGTTTAATTCCGTATTTGTCGGTATTGAAACAACAAACGAGGAAAGCCTGGCGGAATGCAATAAGGTTCAGAACGAGAATCGTGATTTGTTGGCCTCGGTAAAAAAGATCCAGAAGTTTGGATTACAGGTACAGGGGGGTTTCATCGTAGGCTTTGATAATGATCCTCCTTCAATTTTTGAAAAACTTATTGAGTTTATTCAGGAAAGCGGGATTGTCACTGCCATGGTGGGACTTTTAAACGCCCCTCGAAATACGAGACTTTATCAGCGGCTTGTAAAAGAGGGCAGGTTGTTGAAGGATGTTTCAGGTGACAATACAGATTTTTCGATCAACTTTACCCCTGCAATGGATTACGAAACGTTAATGGAAGGTTATAAAAGGATTATTAAGAGAATATATTCTCCTGAACCTTATTTTAAAAGGGTCAGGGAATTTTTAAGAAACTATAAACCATTGGGGGAAAAGAAATTTCACTTTCGTTTCACCTATGTTAAGGCATTCTTTAAATCTATACTGTTTTTGGGAATCCTTGGCCGGGAAAGGTTTTATTACTGGAAGCTCTTTTTTTGGTCTTTATTCAGACGTCCACAGATTTTCCACTTGGCAATCACCTTTGCCATTTACGGCTTCCATTTTCGGAAAGTCTTTAAAGAGTGTTTGGAAAATAATTCATAAAGAGAAACAGGGAGAACATAATGAACATCTATGTGGGAAGTTTATCGTACAAGGCCACAGAAGAAGATCTTAAACAGGCCTTTGAAAGCTTTGGACAGGTAGAATCAGTTAAAATCATTAAGGACAGGTACAGTGGAGAATCAAGAGGGTTTGGCTTTATTGAGATGAACAATGCAAATGAAGCTCAATCTGCTATTGAAGGCTTGAACGGAAGAGAGTTGAAGGGAAGAAAGATTAGTGTAAATGAAGCCCGTCCTCGCTCAGAAGGATACCGAGATGGGGGAAGACGAGGTGGTGCTCGGCGCTACTAATTGAGAGGCACCATGGAAT
>CAYMVB010000061.1:0-2406 GCA_964393665.1 uncultured Desulfobacteraceae bacterium
CGTGTCTTTGTAGCTTAGTGGCTGAATAGATACGTTTATTTTATATATTTATTACTTTTAACTATAGGTTTTTTGATGGAAATTACCTCAAAGCAGTTCATGACTTTTAGAGATTTAGTTTACAAGGAAAGTGGGATTAATCTCCATGAAGGTAAAGAAAAGCTTTTAATAGGTAGACTCTCAAAAAGACTTAAAAATACCGGTATTGACTCAGTGGAAGAATACCTGAAGATGTTAAAGAGCGATAAAGAGGAATTGATGCTTTTTTTAGACGCTATATCTACAAACCACACATTCTTTTTTAGAGAAAGGCATCATTTTGCTTATCTAAAAAGTGGTCAGTCTAATAACATATGGTGTTCGGCCGCATCAAGCGGTGAGGAGCCATATTCTATTGCAATTGATTGTTTGGAAAAGGGTTTCAAACCAACCATTCTTGCCACTGATATATCAACAAATGTTTTAATGATTGGAGAAAGGGCAATTTATCCTCTTGAGAGGATAAAGGATGTACCTCCTCATATATTAAAAAAGTATTTTCAAAATGGCCATGGAAGGTGGGCTGGTCATGTAAGATTAAAGGATGAAGTAAAGAGAATGGTAACTTTTAAGAGATTAAATCTTGTATCAGATGCACTGCCAAACCAGCAGTTTGATATAATATTTTGCAGGAATGTGATGATATATTTCGACAATATTGTGAAGGAAATGCTTACCAACAGACTCTACAATGTTTTAAAGCTCAATGGGTATCTGATTGTAGGAGGAGCTGAAAGTCTCAGCAACCTTAAACATAAATATAAGTACATTAGTCCAAGCATATACAAGAAGGTGAGCATCTGAAAAAATTTACAATTTTTCCGAGATCTTTGGTATACCTTTATAAAATCAACCATAGAACGTAAGATATTGGATGGCTTAAGCTTTCTAAGAATTTTAATTTGAGTTTTGTATGCTAAACTATATACTTAAAGTATTTTCAAATAATCATAACTCTTGAGAGTAATCAAAAAAGGTATTTTTTGAATCGCTCTAAGATAAGGCCTTAAGCATGTTTCCAGAAAAACGTAATTTTACTCGAGTTCCCTTTAAGGTTGAGGCGGAAATTATAGCCAATAAGACCTTATACACAATTAAGGAAATTACTAATCTGAGCATAGGGGGTTGCCTTATTCCTGTTGACGCGGATTTGAAATTAGGCACCAGTTGTAAAATAACTATTTTCCTGAGCGGCATTACCCCGAGGCTTACTATAAAGGCTGACGGTGAGGTTGTCCGCCTGGAGGAACATCATCTGGCAATCAAGTTTATACGTGTCGATCCTGATAGCCTATTCCATCTCCAAAATATAGTCCGGTATAACTCACAGAACCCTGAAAAGGTTGAGTGGGAAATTCTTAATCACCCTGAAATATCGTAGAATTATCGACGTGAAAGATAACAAAAAAAGGGCAGATGAAAAGCCATGAAAAAATTAAATTACCATATGTAAGGGTATTACATTATGAATACACTTTTAATTTCTTTTAGAAATTCTATTATACTGTTCTTAACTGTAATTTTTTTCATGGCTTGCACGGGGGAAAAAGAGCCGGTTAAAATCGGTCTTTCCATTAATCTGAGCGGCAGAGGAGGGGCTGCAGGTGATTATATCAGAGATGGGGCCATGATTGCCGTGGAGGAAATCAATGATAAAGGCGGAGTAAAAGGGCACCCCATATCTTTGATAATAAAGGATGATGAAAATACAAAGGAAGGGATATTATCGGCTGATAAAGAACTAATAGATGAAGGTGTTCCTGTTATTATAGGTCATGCTTATTCTCAGAGCACTATCATGGCCTACGATTATGTAACATCGAGAAATACCCTTCTTTTTACACCATATACCGGCACATCCCGTCTTTCCGGTAAAGACGATTATTTCATAAGGTCCTCTGTAGATACAAACCTATATGGAAGGGCACTAGCTAATTTGCTTGCAAAAAGAAAAATTAGCACCGTATCTTTTCTTTTAGATATGTCCAACAAGAGCTTTGTAACAGAATATGTTGATGCAACAAATAAATTTTCCAATGTGAAATTTACTACTAGTGAGATTAATTCAAAGGGGGAAGTCAACTGGGGGCTATCTATAGATAAGCTCCTAAGGCTAAGTCCCGATGCTGTTATATTACTTACAGAGGTCACTATGGCTGGTGTTGCCTCACAGAAACTTCGCGCAAAGGGCTTTAATGGTCACCTTATAGCCACCCTCTGGGCTCAAACGCCAGACTTGATTAGATATGGCGGAGAAGCGGTAGAGGGCCTTAGTATCGTAACATTTATCAATAGTAAATATGATAATAGCATATATGATACCTTTTACAAAAAAATGATGAAGAGGTTTAAGTATGCCCCTACTGC
>CAYMVB010000062.1:0-5083 GCA_964393665.1 uncultured Desulfobacteraceae bacterium
GTAGCAGGTGATGAGAGCTGGATTGGGAAAGAGGTTATTATTCCTGCAGTAATGCCGTGTCGAAAGTGTTATCTATGTAAGACAGGAAGGGGGAACAGATGCCTGAATCAAAAAATGCCTGGAAACAGCCTCGGTATCTACGGTGGTTTTTCGAGCCATATACCTGTCCCGAGCATTGATCTTTGCGAGATTAAAGATAGACAAGGAATCCCGCTATCTCACTTTGCCGTAATAGCGGATGCAGCTACTACCCCGTACCAGGCCGCAAAGAGGGCCGATATCCAACCGGGTGATAATGTTGTTGTTATAGGAATTACAGGAGGTGTTGGCCAATACCAGGGGCAGGTAGCCAAGGCATTGGGTGCTAAGACCGTAATAGGAGTAGCCCGTAGCCAGGAAAAGTTAGACAGGGCCCTGAAATTCGGTGCTGATTTTGTAATAAACTCAACAGACAAGGACGCAAAAGATGTGTCAAATGAATTTAGAAGTATATGTAAAGAGAAGGGTTTACCGAATTTTGGGTGGAAAATATTTGAGGTGACAGGCACAAAGCCAGGCCAGGAAATTGCTTTGAGTCTTCTGGGTTTTACCGGAAAGCTGATAGTCGTAGGTTTCGGACTCGCTAAAACAGAGTATGCCATTGGCAGGCTCATGGCATTTGATGCAGAGATTATTGGCACATGGGGTTGCCTGCCTGAATATTACCCTGCAGTTCTGGATATGGTTTTGACAGGAAAGATTAATATGGAAGAATTTGTGCAGACACGTCCGATGAGCACTATTGCAGAGACCTTCGAAGAGGCTCATAAGGTGCCGCCCATGAAGAGAATAGTATTGGAGCCTGATTTTTAAGTAGTGAAAATACATTGTAATAATTTTAATAAAGGAGGGACATTATGTCATTAGATTGGTTAGTTAGAGACAACGAAGTCAAAGACCACAACCTTTTTGGAGATGAATTTTTAGGAACGGAAGCACCGTGTACTATGTATGAGAAGAAACCTCTCATCAATCCCAATACAGGTGAGCCTGTAGAGGGATTATCAGTTGCATGGGTAACATTAAACAATCCTGCGCAGTATGGTTCGTATACAACCCAAATGGTTAAGGGTGTTATTGCTGGTATGCATAAAGGTTCTATGGATAGGGATGTACAGGCCATCATTTTTACAAGTGTTGGCGATAAGGCATTCTGTACAGGTGGGAACACCAAGGAATATGCGGAATATTACTCCAAGAGACCGCTCGAGTACGTACAATATATGGACCTATTTTCCGGTATGGTGGATGCTATCCTGAAGGCTCGCAAGCCGGTTATTTGCCGCTGTAATGGAATGCGGATTGCAGGCGGGCAGGAAATTGGACAGGCATGTGATTTCACCGTTGCTGCAGATACATCGGCTTTTGGCCAGGCAGGGACCCGTCATGGATCTACACCGACAGGTGGGTCAACAGATTTTCTTCCCTGGAATCTTAGTATGGAGCAGGCAATGTGGCAGGCCACAGCAAACGAGATGTGGAGTGCGGCTAAGATGGAAAGGTTAGGCTTGATTACCAAGGCCGTTCCAATAAAGAAGGATAGCACTGGACAGTGGGTCAGGGACCCCAGGGTTGTTACAGACAGATATGTGGATAATGGCGACATCATTTACGGAGAGTTCAAAAAAGGAAGTGAATACAAAGAGGCCAATAACACGCTGAAGGGACTTGAGACAGATTGGTCTAAACTTGATGAGTTTGTAAATAATATGGTATGGACCTTTACAAATACTACCTTCCTTTGCCTGATGAATACAATCGAAAGTGTGAGGGTTAAAAAGAAGCATTACTGGGATATGCTGAAGGGTGGCCAGATTTATTGGTTGGGAGCTAATATGAATGTTGAGGCCTACATTGGTTTCAACACCTTTAACGCCCAGAAGATTACCGGTAAGAGGGAGATGGACTATCTTGCCTATCGCAGAGGGCTTGCTGATGTAAGGACCTTTGACGATTCCTTCTTCGAGGAAGTTATACCAAAGCCACAAAAGTAATTGGAGCCCTGGACAAGGGATTTTTTGATATAAGGCAACATGTATGGCAGGAAGGGTTACCATAGCCCGCCTGCCATTTTTTTAGAGAGAGGAGCAGATAGTATGGGATATGAACACATAAAGGTTGAATTTCATGATGGGCTTGGGATTATCACCCTTAAAAGGCCGCCCGTGAATGTTTTGAATATTGCAATGATGGATGAGGTTAATGATGTTTTAGGATCATGGCAGGACAATAAGGAGCTCAAGGTCGTTTTGTTTAATGCTGAGGGCAAGTGCTTTTCTGCAGGCGTTGATGTAGGAGAACATGTGGGTGATCTTGCGCCGAAGATGATAAAAAGCTTCCATGGCATGTTTCGGTTAATGGATAAACTTGGTGCCATTACTGCAGCATCTGTTTTTGGCTCATGTTTAGGAGGAGGCTGCGAACTGGCAGTTTTTTGTGATTTGGTAATTGCAGACGAGACGGCAAAATTTGGCCAACCGGAAATACAGGTAGGCGTACTTCCTCCAATTGCCGCCCAGATCATGCCAAGGATAATTGGCATGAAGGCAGCCATGGATCTGATCTTATCAGGGAGAATTATTTCTGCACAGGAAGCGATGACCTTCGGTCTTGTAAACAAGGTTGTGCAGAAAGACCACTTATCGAATGAGACAGATGAATTTGTTAAGCCCTATCTTTCCCTGAGCGCTGAAGTTATAAGGGTCACAAAAAAGACGATCAAGGCGGGTCTTTTAGATGATTTTGAGCCATCATTAACGGTTATCGAGGATATATACCTTAATAAGTTAATGAAGACAGAAGATGCGCAGGAGGGCCTCAAGGCATTTCTTGAGAAGAGAAAGGCGGTATGGAAGAATTCTTAATATAAGCCATGCTTACAGGGGGGCGTAGACAGCTTTTCCAGGTTGCACATGGTGGATATTGCATAATTTCGGTGGAAGGCAGAAGTGAGGTATGTAAAACAGTTATGCCCTTGTAGCTGATGAGGTTTACAAGTGAGCATTGTACGAGAGCCTGCTATATTTCTATTTCCATCCCCTCGCGGGCGAAAAAGACTTCTGTGTTGCCTGTATTACCCGGATTGCAATATTTTGCAGTCAGTTCATCTAATTGGGCATCTGTTCTCATTGGGTCATGATGAAAAAGGGCCAGACGTTTTACGCCGGAAAGCTTTGACAATTCTATGCTATATTCAATCGAGGTATGCCCCCATCCTATTTTAGCGGTTTCGTACTCTTCTTGCGTGTACTGAGCATCATAGACGAGGAGGTCGGATCCTTCCAGGAATTTTTCTACCCGATGGTTTTCATCTCTGGCTGCCTTTTCTCCTTCCTGTGCCATGATTTCATCATAATATGGATCGTTAGGATCGGTGCAGAATAGATTTTTGAATGGCTCTGTGTCATAGGCGGCACAAAAAACCTTGTTTTGGAATTCAAGCCTGTATCCAAGGCACAAAACAGGGTGATTAAGGTATGTTGTGGTTAGTTTGATGCCATCGCCTAAATCAAATTGACCCTCTTTACTATCTATGTATTCTATTGTAGCAGAAAGTTCAGCATGGCGTACGGGGAAATATCGATAGGTGAGTTGACCCCCTATGATGTCTTTCAGGGTTTCATTTTCAAAACTCACCGGACCGTATACCCTTAATTTTGTATCAGGTATATAGATAGGGGCAAAAAATGGAAAGCCCATAATGTGATCCCAGTGAGTATGGGTGATAAGTATGTCTGTATTAATAGGGGCTTTTTTGAGGCTACGAGAGACTAAATAGTTACCAAGCTCTCTAATACCTGAGCCTGCATCGATGATGATATATCTGCCATTATCGTTAAAACGTACCTCGATACAAGCTGTATTTCCACCATATTTTTGGGTTTTGGGGCCAGGACAGGGTATTGAGCCCCTCACACCCCAAAATTTTATCTTCATATTTTTATTCCTTGTCAGATAGCTGGAGAAAGATTTTTGCGTTTTCGATCTCTTCCGCAATGTTTTTGCTTATATCAGAGAGCCTTGAGAAGTCAATCCCAAGACTATTCAGTAAATTTGTTAGTGCTTCCTCATCTGTACAAAGATCTTTTGCTGATCCCATTTCTAACATATTGGCATAAATGTTGGCAATTGCTACAATGCTTGTTAGCTGCCTATCTTCCTCTTTGGCCTTTCCTGGATTGTGGTGAAAGTATATTGCGTCTGCCAGTATCTCATTTAATTTCCACTTTTTCGCTATCATCCTGCCAATTAGACAGTGATTAGCACCAAAAATCAGATTTTCCCCTTGATAGAGTTGTATTTTCTTTGATTTAGCTATCTCAAGGGCATGGTTATATTCATCCGGAAAAAGATTATTAAGTGGTATCTTTCCTAAGTCATGCAGCAATCCTGCGAGAAAATAACCTTCTCTTTCCGCAAATGGTACACCAATAGAAGATGCCAGGATTTTACACGTAACGCCCGTGCAGATGGAATGAAGCCAAAATTCATCCATAGAAAGGGCCTGGAAAGAGTTTTTCCCACCAATGCTGTCAAGAATTGCCGTGCTTAAGGCTAAATTTTTCACTGTATTGATGCCCAGCATAATAATTGCCTTTGTCAGAGAAGATACATTTTTTGGAAAGGCGTAATATGCTGAGTTTATAAGGGTCAACACCTTTCCCGTAAGGACAGGATCAAGGGAAATGACCTTGTTGAGTTCATTAGGTGATGTGTCCGGGTTATTGCAGATTTCTAGAACCTTTACAACGGTTGTGGAAAAGCTCGGTATATTCAAGATGTATTCTTGGATTATTTTTTTCCTGTCTTCTTTTGTAATCTCTTCATTCATTGTCTTTATTTAAAAAAGTTTTTTGAATATAATTCTAAACTATATGTCTATCACAGAGCTATTGTTTTTTCATAGTAAATTATAAGAAACGAAGGGTCAAGCATTGGATTAACCGGCGATTAGGTCGTTGATTTTATATGTTTTAATCATGTACATTTATTCTGAAAAAGACTATCTTTTTCATAAAGGTTTTGCGACTAAGGATTGAGGTCG
>CAYMVB010000063.1:0-3167 GCA_964393665.1 uncultured Desulfobacteraceae bacterium
TGTGCTGATAATATTTACTATAATGAGATCAGCCCAGCGTAGCAAGCTCACTGATAGGCATTCTCTAATATTGCATTGCTCATCAAGTACTGTCTTATAAATAAGATATATAAGGCCCCCTGTATAAATAGGCTGATATAGATATCCTATAATTATGGAAAGATATCGGATTGTAATTGGAAAAGACACTTTGGTCCCGTAATATAATAGAAAAATTTCTAATAATATAAGTGGTAAGGTTGATATGATGAGGAATTTTCCTATTAAAACCACATTAGCCTTAAAAAATGCAAAGGTTTCAATTAACCGTCTTATCGATGGATTATTCATAAGTGTATTATTTAGCGTTTTTTCCATGATGTCCAATATTTAAATGATAATATTCAGCAAATCATGGTCTGTTAAATTTTGAGAAACGTAGCTCGTTAAACAAACAATTTGATTGAGTTACAAATTCGTATGCTTTAAAGGCAGAGTAAATGAACTAAAGAATAATGATATTTTTTGGATAAACCTTAACGCCAAATTTCGTTATTCTGACAATAAGCTAAGATAGAAAGGCACTTTTCTTAGCTTATTATACCTCCTTTTAGTCCCTGGATTTTAATGTCAGGACATTTTTTAATTCATACTATAAGTTCATCTGCCTCTATTTGCACGTATTATTTTACATGAAAATAATTTTTCATTGCTTATGCAAAAATATGCTTTATCATCTTTTTATATGTAATCTCATATAAATTACCTATATTAGTCATCGATACTCTGTTATTATTAAAACTATGGTACTGCAATATTCTATGATAATTTTCACCTATCCTGAGGCACATAATTTTAAACTGTTTTAATATTGCTATGATGATCTTGTCAATTACTAAGCATACGATATTTTTATTTTCCTAAAGCTGCTATTTTTAATTGTAAGCACTGATTTATGGTTAAAAGGACATTGTGGATTTTATATTCAGAAAAAAGATCACATTATTAAGGCGGATAAAACAAAGGTGCTATGAGATTATTAAAGGTATAAGGAAGTTTAAAAACAAGTAGCTACTGCATGAAATCTTGATAATTTAAGACTGAACTACAATTGGCGGCACAATATGAAATTATTGCTTTGTTTGTTAGGGTTGGTATTGATCGTTGAAGGCTTTCCTTACGTGGCCTTTCCAGACAAAATGAAGAAATGGTTGCGGCAGGTTCAGCAGGTCCCTGATAATCAATTGAGGGTAATTGGTTTTTTTGCAATGTGTTTGGGACTTATCATAACATATATTTTCAGGTAAGGAATTGAACTATTCTATAGACGACTATAATTATGAATTACCAGTCGAGTTAATTGCCCAAGAACCCGCTTTGAAAAGAGATTGGTCTCGTCTTTTATACTTGCAAAGACCTACAGGTAAGATTGAAGAATATCGATTTTCAGAAGTGCCATCTTTGCTTAGAAGCGGGGATTTACTGGTTGTTAACAACGCAAAGGTTTTTCCGGCCAAGCTCTTCGGGAAAAAAGAGACCGGCGGAAGGGTGGAAATTCTTGTCCTTGAGCATTCACCAAGGCCTGCGGATAAAGATAGTAATAAGAGATGGTGCCTGGTAAGGGCATCGAAGAGACCGAGGCAGGGAACCTTGATAGTCTTCCCGGATGGGCTGACTGGTACGGTGGGAAGAGAAGGTGCAGATGGGGCTATTGAGATTCAATTTAATGGCGGACACGATATTGACTACATTTTAAAAAAAAGAGGTTGCCTTCCTCTGCCTCCTTATATTAAAAGAGATGCACATGATAGACGATCTGAAATGGATCGAAAAAGGTACCAGACTATTTTTTCTCATTTTTCAGGGGCGATAGCAGCTCCAACGGCAGGTCTTCATTTTACCGATGGTGTTATTAGTACCCTTAAATCATTGGGTATTGATTTAGTTAGCATAACGCTTTTCGTAGGTCACGGTACATTTAAGCCTGTGAGAGTAAATGACATTAGGGAGCATACATTAGGAGGAGAATCATATTTTATTGAAAATGATGCTGCCTGCTCCATTGAGAGGGCCAGGCAAGAGGGCAGAAGGATTGTTGCGGTTGGCACTACTGTTGTAAGGACACTGGAAACTGTATTCAAAGAGAAGGGAAGAATAGTTCCAGGTTCAGGGGTAGCGAATCTTTTTATTTATCCGGGATTTACGTTTCAGGTAGTGGATTCGCTTTTAACAAATTTTCACCTCCCTCGTTCCTCTTTGCTTTTTCTCGTATCAGCATTTGCCGGCAGGGATTTAATTATGGAGGCTTATAATTTAGCAGTGGAGAAAAGGTACCGTTTTTACAGCTATGGCGATGCGATGCTTATAACGTAAATAAGGTAAGTAAAAGGGTATCAATACTGTGGAGTTTAGGCTTCTTAAAAAGGCTGTATCGGGACAGGCGAGGTTAGGCGAGATAAGAACAAATCATAATAGATTTGAAACGCCAGTATTTATGCCTGTTGGAACATTAGGCGCAATTAAAGGGATATCACCAGAGGAGTTAAGGGATATAGGCGTTGACATAATTTTATCTAATACTTACCATCTATATTTACGGCCAGGCCATGAACGTATAAAAAGGCATGGGGGGCTTCATCGTTTCATGAATTGGTCAGGCTCCATACTCACTGATAGTGGGGGATTTCAAACATTAAGTCTTGCAAAACTCAGAACTATATCAGATGATGGTGTTACCTTTCAGTCCCATATAGATGGCTCTAAGCATTTTTTGGATCCGGAAAAGGCCATGGAGATACAGAAGGCGCTTGGGGCTGATATAATAATGGCGCTGGATGAATGTGCTCCATTTGGAGCAAACCATGAATATGTACTAAATTCTGTAAGGCTTACAGAAAAATGGGCCAAACGTTGTATGGATCATAAGGGGGAAGGGGAACAGGCCCTTTTTGGCATTGTGCAGGGGGGAGTTTATTTAGATTTAAGAGAGATGAGCGCAAAGGGCTTGATTGATATGGATTTTGATGGCTATGCCCTTGGAGGTTTGTCTGTTGGTGAGGATAAAGAAACGCGGGAAAATTTGATTTTTAATGTGAAAAACTATCTGCCAGATGAAAAGCCGTTGTATCTTATGGGCGTAGGAACGCCAGAGGATATAATTGAGGCAGTAAAATTAGGGGTAGATATGT
>CAYMVB010000064.1:0-2156 GCA_964393665.1 uncultured Desulfobacteraceae bacterium
TTAACAAATATAGTCCTTGCGGAGTTAATAGCCTCAAGAACCTCTGGCGCATTGAACGATTCAGGGGCCACATCCAAAAGATAACCGTAACTATTTCCAACCTCAAAGTCCTTTACACTGATCGTTCTATATTTACCCTCTACGCGACCTTTATTGGTCTTCGATTCTATGAGAAAATTCGGCTCAATAATCTTTTTTGATTGATTGTCTTCAGCGACAAGTTCCTTAGCTGAATTTATGTCAGTTTCGCTAACCCCCATAACCCTTACATTATATTTAGCGCACAGAAAAGCATTGTAAATAACACCCCCTAAAATCAGATTATCAACCTTCTTATACATTTCTTTAAGGGTGCCTATTTTTGTGTCTAATTTTGAACCTGCTATTACGGCAATTAGCGGTCTTTCAGGGTCAAGTATTCTTTTAAGGTTACTGAGCTCTTTTTGCATCAGAGGCCCCGCAAAGCCTGGCAGGTATTTTGCGACCTCGCATGTAGATACGTGGTTTTGCCAGGAGCCAAAGGCATCATTAACGAAGATATCTGCAAGCCCGGCAAGCTGATGGCCAAGCTGTTCTCGTTTACTATCTGAGGCCTCCTCTCCTTCAAACCATCGGATGTTAGGGAGATAAATACCGCCTATCTGGCGGTGTCGTAATTTTTCGATATAACGATCGATAAGGGTATCTATTTCTCTTATCCCCCATTCAGGGTGAATTAAGAACTCTGGGACCACAAATTTTGTAAACAGCTTATGCTCTAAGTAATCAACGATCGGCTGAACGGAGGTAGCATCATCTACAGTTATCCTTCCCGTCTTTTTGTCTCTGGGTCTCCCTACATGGGTCATAAGGATGGCCCTACCACCCCGTTCCGCAATAGTATATAATGTTCCGAGCGTTGCATCAATGCGATATGGGTCAAGGATTTTCCCATTTTTTACGACATTGTGGTCTACACGGACCAAGACTACCTTATCCATAATTTCCGCATTCTGCAAAAGAGGTAACCTTTGGTATGTATCTTGATTTTTCATTGTTTCCCCCCTAAATAAATAGTAGCTGTAATGCTCGCCTACAAAAATCTATCTTGATAAAACTATTGGAAAATATGTAATAAATAGTATTTCAGGAAGGGCAAAACCTCAACCTTTTTTTATATTGTATCGAAACAAAATAATCTAAACACATACAATTATTCCTTTCAGGGGTGGCCCATTCTGAATCTCTGCAAAACGGCATGAAATGACTTCATGTCAAGCGGATTATCTTTTGTATAAAATAAATGGGTCGGGCAGTGACAATCTGATGAGCCAAAGCCAGGATGACTTTGGTTCATTATAGTGGACAAGGCCGTTGCGATTTCACATTCCAGTCTTTTCGAGGACCTGATCGGAATAGGGATTATTTTCTCCACGTTATTCAAAAGATAATCAATATGCCAGTACACCTTCTTCCTCTTTCTCACATGCCTTTCAATCCTTGAACTCAGGCTGTTCATAGCTGAACCAACATATACATAATATCCTTTATTAAAATCCAATTGGCCTAATTTACCAATATGAATGCGCCTTTTTTTATCTACACGCAGGATCAATAAATAACTTCCCTTGTTTTTTGCCTCTTTTTCTATATATCCCCATGGAATCTCCAATGGTTTTATTGTCTCACTGATAGTTAAATCAGGATTCCACCCTATTGCCACGGCAGCAATATGTAAATAATTTCTTGATTTGATCAGGGCTATGCTGAAATCATAATCAGTATGAAAGTCCGGCATAAACCATGTTACATCAAGGCAATGCACAATAAAAAGTATGGAGCATTTGACCCCATTTTTACCCATTTGAGCAAGTTCAAGTATATGTTTTTTCCCTCTCTCAGTAATGGCATCAGGAAACATTGCCACGTCGTTTCCAAACAGGGTGCATGATTTTACCTCTAAGTAGTGATCCTGTTGGTTTTCATTCAAGAGAAAATCAAACCTGCTATTGCCGAGTGAGATCTCCTCTTTTACTATATCTGCAGCCGTTAAAGGGGGTAGTAATTTTTCCTCTAATAGATATTTGGCCACTTTGTTTGTTAGTTGGGTGTGAAGGAAAACAATAGAGCTATCTTTCTGAACAGCTAGAACGGTGTATTTTGTTTTCCGTGCGGCA
>CAYMVB010000065.1:0-4043 GCA_964393665.1 uncultured Desulfobacteraceae bacterium
TGTCCCATGTCATAGGCAGCTATATTTTGATCTAGCCTTTCGGCAGAGATATTTTTCGAGAGGACGTTAATAAAGGTTTTTTTGTCCATTGGCAGGACACCTGTTCCAGAAAGGGCGCCCACTGCGATTATATTTCCAAGCATGGGATTTCCAAGGTCCATTGCCTTTTCAGTTGCATCAATAAACCAGGCCTGCATCGAAAGCTGGCCTATCCAGGTTTTCATATCTTCTATTGAAGGGTATGACTGCTCGCCGGATATAACGCCTATAGGGTGAATGGGCCGCGTGTTGCTTATTACCAATACGCTGGGGTTTCCGTAATCCCTTAATACCCTAATCGCCTCTGTTGGTTCTAGTGCCAGAATAAAATCGGCGGTACCTTTGGGTATTTGTGGTGAGAAGTAAGACTTTTCTGATATTCGCACATGGCTCATCACAGAGCCTCCCCTTTGAGATGCGCCAAAGGTTTCCCCGATTGTAACGATATAGCCTGTTTGTAAAAGCATCTCACCTATAATCCTGGATGCCAAAACATTACCCTGTCCTCCGACACCGGTGATTATAAGGTTATAGGGATCTTTAGATAAGGTAAAGGGCATCATGTTCTACCTTACCTCCTCTTTTTTGATTGCACCAGATGGGCATATAGACGCGCAGACCCCGCAGCCGGTGCAGATTACCTCGTCTATTCTTGCTGTCTTTTTTTTGTCATCCCAGATTAATCCAGGACATTTAAATATCCTGGTACAAAGCCGGTTGCATCCGCAGTTCTCACCTATACACATATTTTCATCTATAGACATAGTAAAGTTTTTCTTTCCCTTTTTATCTGGGCTCAGGGCACAGATTTGCCTTAGAACTACTACTTTTACACCTTCCCTGTCTTCGGCAGCCTTCAGGAGTATTTCCTGGGTTTTTTTAATTTCAAAAGGGTCGCATACACTCACCTTTGCTCCCATAGCCCTGCATATGGATGGGATATCAACAGCGGGCACATAATCCCCCGTGGCGTTAATTTCAAGGCCGGGGTGAGCCTGAAAGCCAGTCATTGCCGTTCCGCTGTTATCTAATACGATGAGGGTAATGTCGGCCTTGTTGTGGATTGCATTTACCAGGGAGGGCATTACTGCATGATAAAATGTGGAATCACCGCATACTGAAAACACGGTCTTATGTAAGCCTAAGTTCCCAAGTATGCCAAAGCCACTGGCCAGTCCTGTACCAGAGCCCATTGAATGCAGTGTTTTGAGGGTATTAAACCCGCATGAGATGGCCCCAAGAGAATAGCAACCAATATCTCCGCACACAAAACCTTTTCTCTCATCAAGGGCAAGGGCATTGTGAATAGACCAGAAAGAGGCCCTGTGGGGACAGCCGGGGCAGAAGGTAAGCTCCCTTGCGGGTGCTCCTTTCTCTGCTAATTCTACAGCCAATTTAGAATACTCTTGAGAAACATTTTCATGTTTTATGGATAGTATCTTTGATAGGGCATCTATTACTATGTCCGGATTTAATTCGCCTGTTGAAGGGATGAAACCTTCGGCCTTTCCATAGAAACATTTAACGCCTATGCGGGTGCCAATAGATGCGGCAAAGGCCTTAATGTTCTCTTCCATGAAAGGAAGTACTTCCTCTACAATGAGTACCTTGTCTGTTGATCCAAGATATTTTTCAAGAAATTTTGGAGGAAGAGGCCATGTGGTGGCCAATTTTAGAAGTCCAACACGATCCTTAAGGGCGAGTATTTGAATGGCCTCTCTGCTGTAGAGGTAGCAGGCTGAGCTTGTGATCAGCAGAAGCTCTGGCCTGTCCGGACCTTCATAAGCATTAAAGGGGCATGTATCATAGATTTCTGCTGCCTTTTTGAGTTTCTCGTGCTGGCTGCGGTGAAAGAATGAGACAGTGCCCGGCAAATTTATAATTGGACCCTCCATGGGATCCAATAAATTGCTGCTATATCTAAAATCAGGCTTAACATCTATTTCAGGTATCTCGCCAAGGACCACATTTCCGCTTGCATGAGATAGCCTCGTAACACTTCGCACCATGACAACATTGCGGATTTCTTCGGAGAGTTGAAATGCCCAGGCAGTCATATCTTTTGCCTCCTGAAAATCAGCGGGCTCGATAAGGGGAAACTCCATCATCTTTGCATATGAGCGGGAATCGCCTTCATTTGTGCTGGAAAGTGCACCTGGGTCCTCGCAACTCACTAATAGCATGCCTCCTCTTGTTCCATATTGGGCAAGGTGAAGGAGGAAATCTGAGGCCACGTTAACACCAACCTGTTTCATTGCAGCCAGGGACCGCAGTCCGGCGTAGGAAGCTGAAGCAGCAACCTCCAGTGCCACCTTTTCATTAACAGACCACTCAACGTGCATGTTTAGCTGCTTAGAGGCAGATGCCAGGTCTTCAATAATTTCAGAAGATGGTGTTCCAGGGTATCCGGCGGCAACTTTTACGCCTGCTTCCATTGCACCTCTGGCAATAGCGTTGTTACCCATCATGAGGATTGTAGCCCCGTTTTTGAGCTTTGCGATGTTTTCCATATATTATTTGCTTATAAGGTTAAAGAATTTTATTTAAGGTCTCAGGCCTTAGCCTTAAAGCTGAATGATTATTTTTCTCGTTATTGTTTAAAAGCCCTTCTTCAAGAGCCTTTTTCAATGCCCTTCGTTTTTTATTACCTGCTGCAATTTTCAGATGCTCAAGGTTTTCTTCTGGCATATCTTCTGCTTTAAGCCAGCCTTCTTTTGTGGCCATTTCAGTGATTTCCAGGCCTAATGTGCTCCTTATAATCAGGGTATTCCATCCGGGATTATTTTCTAATACGCCCACAGACATATCTGACCATTCAGATGTCATGTCCGGGCATATAGTGCATCCTTTTGGGATGAGTGGACGAATTTTATCCAACGGGATCTCCAGTTTCTTTTTATCTGTTTCCACGACAAATATCTCTGCGGGAGGCGGGGGAATATCCATTCTCTTTATAGTATTGATGTTGACTTTTTTCGACAATATCGTCTCTTCTAACTTTCTGGTATTTAATCCCCATGTGCAAAAAAGACCTACTGCAAGTGAGACGGGATCTGAAAAATTTGAGAGGTTAAGGGGGTTTGAGCGAAACTTGGTTACGGCGGTTATCTGACAGGGTGTTCCAACGAATCCGATTTTTTCATGCCCATCGTGAATAGCGAGGTTTAGCTGTTCGAGGGTTGGGGCTATGGTATATTTAGACTGTGCGCACGTAATCACCTCCTCTGCTTTTTTTACCAAACGGGGGATTGGTGTAAGACCTTCTCTGTCGGTAAGAACGGATGAGTCCATTATCCCCTTTTTCATTGCAAAGGCCACAATGGAGGAAACCGTTCCCCCAGCCTGGAATTTGCCGGAAGGGGCATTTTTTCCTGCCCTTGTTTTTAAAACCTGAAGGTAAGTTCCGAGGGGATTTGTTTCATAGGTCTGTCCCCAGCGGCTTATGGATAGCTCATCGAGGTCTACCTCCACCTTTGGACAGTATGCAAAACACCGTCCTTCAGTCAGATCGCATGGAAAAAGCATGAAGGTTTTGCCTCGATTCGTCTTGAAGTAGGGGCAAAGATTTACGCAGGCACCGCATTCAACACAGAGGCCTTTTTCGCGCACATCTTTTAGAAGTTCCTTAGGACCATATACACGCATATTGAAGCCCTTCCTTTTCCCCCTAGCTTATTGCGTTGATAGTTTTATGGAGTGAAGTTATTGCGCCACAAAAAAATCTACTCAATTTTTTTGTTTGCTCTTTATTCAAGGTTTAATACCTAATCTTTATTTTCTTATTTTTGTTTAATAACTGCATAAAACCACCTAGATTCAAGCTGTCATTACAATATGCTCCTTTTAGGTTTTTTTTCGAAATAGTGTTGGCTTCATTCAACCAACCGTAACCCGTCAACGATGTTATCTGCCTCGGATTTGGCCTTGCTCGCCTCGGACTCAAGGAAGTCTTGGTGAGAGTTGTCAAAACAGCCCCCGCCGACGATGTCGTATTTTAGCTCCAC
>CAYMVB010000066.1:0-2448 GCA_964393665.1 uncultured Desulfobacteraceae bacterium
TGATAAGTATCTAAAGGTAAAAATACTGGAAAATGAGATTGAGGCACTCCTTCTAGACTCCATATTACATGAACGAAGTATACCTCATATGGTTGTATCATATCACGACACTGCATATAATGGCCTATATCAAACACAAAAAGGATGGGGATATGTAAAGGCCCCAATTAAATATCATGATGAGATATCGGAAATTATGTCTCAAATCAGAAAGTCGTGATAGATCTCAATGTACGCATAATTTTTCAAGAGCCTAAGAAAAAGATGATTTGAGGTAAAAATATACAGAGGCAGGGCTCTATAACCTATAAAAGGCTTGACCTTAAGGCATAGCTTGTGCTCTATTATTTAAGGTCATATTTAAAATATATTAGTGCATTTGGCTCGTAAGGGCCGCTAAATGTCCTTCAAGGTCTAAAAATATAGAAACAATTTTACCAGGTTAAAAGCATGGGAGACAGAAAGATAAGGATCCTTCTCGGACAATTAGGAAAAGGCCGCAAAGAATCACAGCTTTCACTGGCAAGAAATTTTGGGGAGGCAGGCTTTGAGGTAATATACACCGAACTGCAAGACCCGGGCTCAATAGTCTCTTCAGCCTTGCAGGAATCTGTTGACCATATCGGTATCACCATATTGCCAGATGCCGACATACATGCCTTTGCTAAGATGAAGGAATTGCTTAAGAAAGAAAACTGCGACTATATAACAATAACGGCAGGGGGCTTCTTAGAAGACAGCAAGATACCCCTGTTAAAAAACATGGGGGTTATAGAATTTTTCCCACAAGGTACCCCATTTGATGATCTAATCGAATGGTCGAAAAAGAATATCAAGAACATTAAGTAAACAATCAAATAGAATCAAAAAGCCTTGGATGGATAAAGAGCCAACAATAAAAGAGATTGAAAACGCCCACAAACGCATTAAACCATATATCCATCGCACACCAGTTCTTACATCAAGCATATTGAACGAGATGTGCAATGCAGCTATATTTTTTAAATGCGAGAACTTTCAGAAAGCTGGTGCGTTTAAAATAAGGGGCGCAACGAATGCGGTTTTCTCTACCACAAAAAAAGCGAATAAAAATGGCGTAGCCACGCATTCCTCCGGGAATCATGGGGCAGCCATAGCTCTTGCTGCACAATGGGGAAAAGTCAAATCATACGTAGTTATGCCTGAGAACTCGCCTACTGTAAAAAAGGCAGCAGTAGCCAAGTACGGGGCTAAGATAATTTTTTGCAAACCTACCCTTGAGGCCCGTGAAGAAACCCTGGCTAAGGTTATTGATGATACCGGCGCTGATTTTATTCATCCATACAATGATTATAGGGTAATTGCAGGACAGGGTACAGCAGCGTTGGAGCTCTATGAAGATATTCCAGATCTCGATTTTGTAATAGTTCCCGTAGGAGGTGGGGGTTTAATAAGCGGAACAGCCATAGCGCTCTCAGCTATTTCACCAAAAACACTTGTGTTCGGGGCAGAGCCAAAAAATGCAGATGATGCCTACAGATCATTTCTTTCAGGCAAAATTATGCCCTCAAACAATCCTAAAACAATAGCTGATGGACTTCGCACATCTCTTGGTAACCTTACCTTCCCCATCATAAGAAGATATGTCAAATCTATTATAACAGTCAGCGAAGAAATGATTGTATCTTCAATGCGTCTCATCTGGGAAAGGATGAAAATAATAGTAGAGCCATCATCGGCGGTTGCACTTGGGGCTTTATCTACAGGGGGAAAAGAATTTTCTGGAAAACGAGTAGGTATACTAATCTCCGGAGGAAACGTTGACCTGGATAAACTTCCCTGGCTACCTAATCATCTCGAACACTAAAAAATGCAATATAAGCGTAATGTAAGGTTTTTGTTTAAGTAATACATTTTTTACGAGCAAAAAAAGATAGTCTTATTTTTCATAGACGTTTGAAAACAGTCTTTATTCGTGATTGTATATTTTTTTAATCGTGAACGCTTCGCTGTGCTGAAAAGGGTAAAACTCGTATTAAAGCTCAGTCTGGTTATTATCTAAGACCTCAGATTTCAGATAAATTTAAAGGTTTTTTAAAATGACTGAAAACAATGAACTCCTTGATAATGTAGTGACCAATGAGGAAATTTCCACAAAGTTCTTTGAAATTGAGACAAAAATACTCTCTATTAACAATTTCAAGGATCTTTTTGAAAAATTACTCTTTCTCATAGAGCAAGAGTTTTCAATACCTCACGTCTGGGTTTCTGTAATCAGCGATGACAATGAATTTAAACTTGCAGAGATATCCAAATCATCTCATTTACTAAAAGACCGCCTGAATTTTGTGGATAGGGAGTCATTTATAAAGCTTATCGATGGGGAAAAGAAACCTAAGTTAATCAACGATGGTCTAAAACCTTATTATCGGCTTCTCCCGGAAAATCAAAAATATTTATTCAAATCAC
>CAYMVB010000067.1:0-34637 GCA_964393665.1 uncultured Desulfobacteraceae bacterium
AGTTGCAAGGCGGGCATGGGCAAGGAATGAGAATTCTATCAATACGGCAATGGATTACAACACACAGAATGCAGGCAAAGATCATATAACACTTCCGTACGTAGCAGATGATAATCTAATTGGGAAGCTTGTGGCTAAAAAATACAAAAAAATGGGGGTATAAGGGTCGAATCAATAACCGTTCATGCCTCTTTATTGCTAAGATCCTGGATTGAATGATTGCAAAGTCAACTACTATCAGCTAAAACGATAGTTTGAGGGTCAGAGGCACACAGGCACAAAGGCACAGAGTTCTTGAGACGCATTATTTTTTCTTTGTGCCTGCCTGTGCGATGCACCTGTCTGCGTGCGGACACGCACAGGCAGGCGCAGGCAGGCCTGCCTGTCGGCAGACAGGCCTTTGCTACTTTGCCCTTTTGTGCCTTAACCAGTAAAAATTATTAAACTAAAGTCTTCGCCCAAAAGGCGAGGGTTTTTCTCCCATTCCCCGAAGGAGACAATAATCGTGCTTTTTTTATTCTGCATATTACAGTGGCCACACCCAAAGGAGCATAGGGATGCTGACAGACACAACCAAAATGTCTGTAGGTAAACCCATACGCCAGTAATCTCCAAATCTAAATCCTCCAGGACCGAGTATAAGTGTATTGTTTTGATGGCCAATGGGGGTTAGGAAAGCGCAGGAGGCACCGATGGCTACCGCCATGAGGAAGGTGTCAGGGTTGACGCCAAGCTGCGAGGCCGTACTGATAGATATCGGGCACATAACTGCGGCTGTTGCGGCATTGTTCATAAAGTCCGTCATTAACATAGTGGCAACCAGCATGGCTGCTAATCCAATAACTGCGTCCCCTTTTGCTAGGTTTTCTATTAAAAAGCGAGCTATAAGGTCGGCTGTACCAGTAGAGTCCATGGCGCTGGCAACTGGAAGCATGGATCCAAGTAACACTATTACTGACCAGTCGACTGCCGCATAGGCAGACCGAGGAGGAACAATCCTTAAGGCGATGAATAGAACAACGCCTGTAGCAAATGAGACCATAGCATCAAGAAGGCCTAATGCTGAAGAGATTACAGCAGCACCCATTATAAGTGTAGCAATCAGTGCCTGGCCTTTTTTTGGGACTCGTATATCGCGTTTGGCCAGGGGCAGGAGGCCGAATTCAGAGGCAAAGCCGGATATTGCTTCAGGGGCCCCCTGGAGAAGAAGGACATCGCCGGCAAGAATTGGTGTGGATCGTAAACGCTTGATTGAGCGCATACCCTGACGAGATATAGCAAGCAGGTTGATACCATATCTATTACGTAATTGAATATCAGATGCTGAACGGCCGTTCAAAATTCCATTAGGCATGGAGACTAATTCCTGGATTACGATTTCACCTGATGTGCTCTTTGCCTCATTCTCTTTTATTGTTGACGATATGGAGCCTTTAGCTTTGTCCTTTTTGCCTTGTCTTTCTCCAACATTTTTTTCCGTATCCTCATCTTCGGATTTAGTAGAAACATCCTCTAAAAGCTTGAGGCCTAAACTTGAAAGGGCTGAGGCAAGGGCTTCCGGCTCGGATTCTATTATGAGGATGTCACCTGCATGCAAAATTCGGCCCGGGTTAGGTGCGGATAAGTGGAGATTATGGCGTACCAAGCCTAATACCTGGGCGTCTACCTCGTAAAGTTGTTGCTCTACATCGTTCAGTCGCATGTCTACCGCGCTGCTACCCTCAACAATAAGTGCCTCACTAATGTACGTTCCAGTATCGAAGCTTGTAGTACCAGCCTGTTTTCGCGCTGGAACCAATCTCCAGCCAAATAGCCCTACAAAGACTGTACCGATAGCGGTAATAGCAATACCCACTGGCATAAAATCAAACATTGCAAAATTATTCATGCCTACCTCCGCCCGGAATCCAGAAACAATAAGGTTTGGTGGGGTGCCAATGAGGGTAGTTGTTCCTCCGAGAATAGAGGAGAAGGCAAGAGGCATGAGGACATTACCAGGTGGTATGTTGTGCTTGTTGGAAATTTGAATGCCCACTGGCATTAGCAGAGCTAAAGCGCCAACATTGTTCATGAAGCCTGAAAGCAATGCTGCCAGAGTGGCAAGTGCAAGAATACTCAAGGTTGTACCCGAAGACGATGGAAGAATTTTTTGAGCCAACACATCTATAGCCCCGCTATTTTGCAGGCCACTGCTCAGAATTAAAACACAGGCTACAGTAATAACGGCTGGGTGGCTAAAACCTCGGAAGGCCTCTCCTACCGGAACGAGGCCAAAAAATACGCATAAGAGCAAGGCACCTGCTGCAACGATATCATGACGCCAACGGCCCCAAAGAAACATAGATACTGCTGCTACTAGTACCGAAAGGATTAAAACTTGGTCATTAGTCATAAAGATTCGCCTGAATTCATATCAGCCAAGATGCATAGTAACAAAAAAAATTTTATATAATATACTCATCAAATAAAAAATATAGTATCTATTTTTGCCTTAAAAATGCTGTAAGTAAAGCCTGATTTTTCCAATTCTAATACAACAAAAAAATTCAGGTTAGGATATTATAATAGTTAGGATGATTTAAAAAAAGTTTTATGAGTATGTGCTTGTCATTATTACATTTATCGAACAAAGAGAGCCTCAAGTGCTTGGATTTTCAGTTCATTTGATGTTTAATCGTTACAATAAGCTTATGGGGTATACGAAATTGGAGGAAGGCGCGTGTAGCTGAATACCACAAGGAGGAGATGATCATGGCCTAAAATATCCCTAAAGTAACCCGTTATATAAAAAAACAATACTGCCCCTCTATCTGAAAAAGAGGTTCGTGTATAATGTATATGGCTTTTAAAAATGTAATTTTGTACACTAAAGTATTTGGCTAAGGAATAATTTTGTCCTGTCGTGAATTGGGTTTGTAAAAAAATGTTCTGCGGTCCCTTCCTCAATAATTTGCCCTGAGTCCATAAAGACAACGCGATCGGAGACCTCTCTCGCAAAACCCATTTCATGTGTTACAACCACCATAGTTATTCCCTCTTTGGCAAGTTTTTTCATGACGTCTAATACCTCTCCAATCATTTCAGGGTCAAGGGCTGATGTGGCTTCATCAAACATCATTATTTTGGGATGCATGGCAAGTGCCCTGGCTATCGCCACTCTTTGTTGCTGGCCGCCTGAAAGCTGTGATGGATAATTACTTTCCTTTTCGAGAATATTTACCTTATGGAGCAGATCTTTAGCAATTTCAATAGCCTCGCTTTTATTTCTCTTTCGCACAATCTGCTGGGCGAGAATGACATTTTCCATAACGGTTTTGTGGGGGAAGAGGTTAAAAAGTTGAAATACCATTCCTATCTCCTCCCGTACCTTATTGATGTTTACCTTCTTTCCATATATGTCAACGTCATGAATAAAAATCTGGCCACTATCTATCTCTTCAAGCCGGTTGAGGCATCTTAAGAATGTGCTTTTCCCTGACCCGCTAGGCCCTATAAATACTACTACCTCCCCTTTTTTAATATGTGCTGAAAAGTCAACCAGGGCCTTTACCTCCCTACGGTCATGAGTTCTAAAGGTTTTGTATGCATTTTTAACTTTAATCACTGATCGCTAACCTCCTTTCAACGTATTGGGTTGCCATTGACAGGGAAAACGTCATTATAAGGTATAGGAAGGCCACAGTAAACCACACCTCAAAGGTATAATAAGATCTTGCAACTGCCTGCTGTCCCTGGAAGGTAAGGTCGGCCAGGGCAATGACGGATACTAGGGAGGAGTCTTTTATGAGAGAAATAAATTGGCCGGCAAGTGGAGGTATGATACGCTTGAATGCTTGTGGAAGAATAACGTAACGCATGGCTTGGGCGTATGACATGCCAAGAGATCGTGCTGCCTCCATTTGCCCCTTATGGATGGATTGAATACCAGACCGGACGATTTCTCCGACATAGGCACCTGCAAATATTGACAGACCTGCAGTGCCAGCTACGAATGCAGATAGCCTTAGTATAGATCCGACAAAGAAATAGATCATGAAGATTTGAACAAGAAGCGGCGTGTTTCTTATGAGTTCCACGTAGGCCAGTGAAAGTCCACGTGTTACAGGTTCCTTGGATAGTCTCGCAATGCCCACAATGGTTCCAATGATGATGCCGAAAAATGTTGCCAAAATAGAAATCTTTAAGGTTAACACGAAGCCCATCATGAGCACACCCATACGTAAGCGAATAACTGGATCATCAGCAGATTTGGAACCTCGATAAAACAGCATTTCGGGGACTTTTTCCCAGTGCCATATATACGTGATTCCCCTTCTGACAAGGAAATAATAGGCTGCTGTTGCGAAGAGGGCCAGTATAGCTAATGTGATAAGCGATCTTTTATTAAACGTCAAACTAAGCCTCCCTTTTATATATTGAATGGACGTGAACTTCCCGTTGGATTTCATCCAACTGTTTTTATCTAAAATTGCATTATTTGAAGAGGCAAGAGGTAATCGATTTAAATAAATGGGGGCGGTAAATTGGCCCCCATTACATTTTTTTTACTGCTTTTCGGCCATTTCATTTACATAGTCAACAAACCATTTTTGTTTAATTTGTTCCCAGCGGCCGTCACCTCGAACCTGGGCCAGAAAATTGTTAAGAAAGTTAATAAAGTCTGGATCACCCTTGCGCACAGCCCATGCAAGAGGCTCATATGTTAATGGTTCAAAAAGCCCCATGGTTGTTTCTTTGTATTTGGCTGCAAAGACCCTGACCTGGGGTTCGTCATAAATATAGGCATCTGCCAGGCCATTTGCTACTTGAAGGGCACCCTCCGCCTCTGTTTTAAATAGCCTAAGGGTCGCCAGTGGCATTAATTTTTCCGCTGTAAATGCCCCTGTTACCCCCAGCTTGCTGGTTACAATAACGCCTTTTTTGTTTAAATCCTTATAGCTTTTAATCTTATCCTTATCTTTTTTGTTGATCAGTAAAGTTTGGCCTATATAATAATACGGTTCGCAGAAGTTTACTTTAAGATTTCGGCTTTGAAGAACCGTCATGCCTGCCATGATAATGTCATATTTGTGTGTCATTAGTCCAGGTATTATACCATCCCAGGCCGTATTAACAATCTCAACCTTTTTCTCTCCGCCTTCACCAAAAATAGCCTTACCCATTTCGTAGGCCATATCTACATCAAAACCAACAATATTTCCCTTTTCATCCTGCATTTCAAATGGCTGGTAACCTGCCTCAAGCCCTACTAAAAGTTTCCCGCGCTTCAATATTTCTTCAAGGGCGGATGCCTTGGCGATATCTTCAGGTGTTATGGCCATTACAGAACCTGCGCAAAACGATCCAATAATTATAAGACTTATTAATGCAAAAAATAGTTTTTTCATTTCGAGTTCCTTTCATTAATTAAAATTTTTTATGGTGCATTTAATTAGGCTCCCTATCTTTTGGTTTAATTAATTTGTTTAACCTCACCCCCCTTCCTCCAAATAGTTAAGATATTTGTTAAGGACCTCATGTTTATAGCCGATAGTATAGTGATAAAATAAATTGAAATATTTTTTATTTAATAAAAAAATTATTTTATTGTTTTATAAGTTATTTGAGGATAATGTCAACATCTTTGTTAGGGTAGGGCCTACCTGGAGAAATTTTGATGGGTATTTTCCATCCCATCATGAGAAATGGGGTATGTTATAAAAATGTCTACGATAAGAGACTATAGTTGATTTTTTTATAGAGATGGCCTTTTTCCTTTTTTTGAAGAAATAAAGATAGCAAGGAAGATTAAAACAATGCCTAAGGATTGGATCGGTTTTATAAGTTCCCCGAATATGAAATATGCCAGTATAGATGCACCGATAGGCTCTCCCAATATGGTAATTGCAACCATATTAGTTCTTAGGTGCCTCAAGGCCCAGTTAAAAGCAGTATGACCTATTAATTGCGGAATAATGGCAAGAAGGAATAAATACACATAAGAGCTTGAGCTATAGCCGAAAAATGGAACCTTAAGGCATATTGAGGTCATTAATAGAATTAATGCGGAAAACGTATAAACTAAGGATATATAAGGCAGAATATCTACGTTTTTTCTTAATATCGAGCCGATAATCAGGTAGCCACTAACCATGATGGCGCCTAAGAGGGCCAGAAAATCTCCAAACAAATATGAAGTGTTTTTAATAGTAAGACCTTGCAGGCCGCTATCACCAATTACCAGTATAAAGCTCCCTAAAAAAGACAGGATAATGCCGTAAATGATTTCGAGGGGCTGTTTTTCCTTGAGAAAAAAATATGAGAATATTCCTATAAAAATGGGGTTTGTTGTTACGAGAACAACACTGCTGGCAACAGAGGTAAACTTCAGTGAGCTGATCCAAAAGAAAAAATGAAGGGATAGAAAAATTCCCCCAAGTAAAGCAAGGGTGAGTTGTTTTTTTGTAAAGCTAAAAAATTCTACCCCTTTTGCCTTGGCAATGATCAATAGGATTATAGATGATATAGTAAGGCGGTATGATGCTATCATAATTGACGGCACATCTTCACAAAATTTTATAAAGATAGAGGCAAAGGATATGGCCACAATGCCAATAGACACGAAAAAAATGGTCTTAAACAAGATTGCTCACCATTTTTGTAATTTTTTGTCATTTTGTCATTTTTTGCTTGACAATCATGTATTTTTGGTTCATAGGAAACGTAATATAATTATAATCTATATCTATTAATATAAATAAAACTAATTCATAATTATAATATATAATTTAAATTAATTAATGTTTCAAATTAACGGTCAAAAATAACACGAAAACAACTATTATTACAGTTATTATTTAAGGTTGACTAAAATATATTAAGGCTGTATATAAGGCATATTTGCTGAAATCTTTACAATTGTTATAGTTTGTTTTTTAGGCTAACGTTGATAAAAAAATAAAATTTTGTTTTTTGGTGGCATGCAATTGGTATAAAAATTGCAGTTAAATCATATATTGTAAAACAAGAGGAGATTACATATTGTTTTCGGACATGGAAAAGACTGCATTAGAGGCAGTTTGCAGGGAAATGATAGAAACGGTTCTCTTATGTATGCCTAATGCATTTAAGGGAACTATTTACAGGGTTGGGCCACCGCCTGACCTAACTGCGGAGAGAATAACATCCGGTATAATCAGCAATGGGAACACAAAGATATCATGGGGGCTTCCTTATGAATCTGAGTATAACCACCCTGGTAAAAAATGGTCAGAGTACAGAGATGAGCCGGGAAGGGCGCTTGAAGCAATGGCCTGGTGTGTCGAGAAACAAAAAAGCTGGACCTCTGAAGAACCAAAAAATGATTCACGGAATATTTTGATGCAAGTTGAGGGTAAACCTGACGATTTCTTCCACATGGAGCCCGTGCTATTGCATAAGTCAGATGCCCAATCAGATGCATATATGTCGTCGCAATTTATAAAGGATTATAAAGACGATCTTATATGGAAGGAAAGCGACTACATTGTTATTGCAGTTATTAAGATTCATTTTAAACCCTATACCATCAAAATAGGAAGCAATGAGACTATTATCATGAAGAGACTCTCTCGCTCTCTTGGGACAGAGCTCCTTTCTCATAGGTTGCGGGATGATTCAATGAAGACTATGCAGAGATTGGCAAAGGACAGGTTAAATGCTTTTAATATACTTGCGGACTCTCTTCGGAATGCTATTACAAAATCTGCATTAATTTTTTCCCTTATTAAACAGGAAATAGGGTATTTGAGGGACCAGTGGGAGAGGCTGATTTTGGAGAATAGAGAGGAGAAAGGCATAAAGTTTGAGGCTATTAAGGAATTAAATGATATCTTAAGTACTTTAGATGAAGAAGACAACGAGCTTCGAACCAATTTAATGGATGCTCACAACAAATTTCTTGAGCTTTCCTTACCCACTGAAAAAGGAATAAATTGGCTGAATATGCAGATAAAAGAAAGATGGACCACTTTGTTTACTAAAATCCCGCATGATGATAAAAAGGAAGCAATTGTTTGGGATACTATAGATAAGCTAGAAAAATCACTTTATTTTGGTCAGGATACAGATATAATTAACAGTTACAAAAAAATTCCGGACGAGACCAAAACAGAGTGGGTAAGGCTTATTTATGGCAATGATGATAGTTTTAACAACTCTTCCCTTGATCATGTTATTGATATATTAGATAACTCCAACATTAATATACCTTATCAGGAAAAATCAAAAAAGGCCTTGAAACAACTCAAGGCTCTCAGGGATACTATGTGCCAGCTTGAGAGAAACACTAATTTTCTTCTTTACCAGGTTCTTAACGGGGGCGATGAGGGACTGGTTTTGGAAAATACAAATGAAATTGATCACCTTGTCAATAAAAATTACTTCCTTGATGAAAATTCAGCACATTAGAAAACTCTCAGAAAAATATCATTAACCGCCGCACAGGACTTTCTTAAAGAGAGCCATTCACTCGATTTCTATTCAATTACTGCTTAGATTTACCCGATATCAAGAAAAGGTTGTCAATTACAATAAATGCTTTTTTATGATAACCCCCTAATCGATACGAGGTGTATTCCCCTTAAGTTTTTTCTCAGAAAGGAACAAATTTGATTATCGACAAAATGTTGGCAGTGGCAAATAAGATTGTTCTCAGTGGATGGAGAGAAATACAATGGAAAAGCTAAAAGTGAAAACACCGATTGTTGAGGTTGATGGTGACGAGATGGCCAGGGTTATATGGAAAATGATTAAAGATAAACTTATTTTTCCACATATCGATATTGCTGTGCAATATTTTGATCTTCACATAAAAAATAGAGATAGAACAGATGATCAAGTAACAATAGATGCAGCAAATGCTATAAAGAGATACGGTGTTGGTGTAAAATGCGCAACCATAACTCCAGATAACGAAAGGGTGGAGGAATATAGTCTAAAAAAGATTTGGGCAAGCCCTAATGGAACTATACGGTCTATACTTGATGGTACGGTATTCAGAAAGCCTATTATTGTAAGGAATATTAAACCCCTTGTCGTTGCATGGGAAAAGCCTATAATAATAGGAAGGCATGCCTATGGGGATGTCTATAGCAATGCGGAGATTAGAGTTCCGGGTCCGGGTAAAGCAGTCATATCCTTTTCACCCTCAAATAATGGTGAAAAAGGGGAAGAGAAAACTATAACTGATTTTGCAGGTCCCGGCGTCATACAGGGAATTTATAACACAGATCGATCAATAAGGAGTTTTGCAACGTCTTGTTTTAAACACGCATTTGAGCAGGGGATGGACCTTTGGTTCAGTGTGAAAGATACGATATCAAAAACCTATGACTTCCGATTCCGTGAAATATTTGACGAAGAGTACAGGGAAAATTGGTTTACGAAATTTCAGAGCGCTCATATTAAATATTTTTTTTCCTTAATTGATGATGCTGTTGCACGAATAATTCGCTCTAAAGGCGGAATGCTCTGGGCATTAAAAAATTATGATGGCGATGTCATGTCCGATATGATTGCCGCTGCATATGGAAGTATTGCCATGATGACCTCTACGTTAGTTTCTCCGAATGGATATTTTGAGTATGAGGCAGCTCATGGGACCGTTAGACAGCATTATTACCGGTATCTAAATAAAGAGGAAACCTCCACAAACCCTATGGCAATTATCTTTGCCTGGTCCGGCTGCCTCCAAAAGCGTGGTGAGATTGATAAAAATAGCAGCCTTGTTAGGTTTTCGAACATGTTAGAAGAATCAGCAATAGAAACTATCGAATCAGGTATCATGACGGCGGACTTGATTAATGTTGCAGAGGAAAATACAAATAACGTAAGGGTAGACACTGAAGGTTTCATTAATGAGATTGCTGTAAGGTTGAACAAAAAAATTGAGTCATTAAACTAATGTGCTTGTGAAGATAGCAAGGTGTTCGCCTTACCCTACCTGTAATATTTCGTTGAATTTGCTTAATTTGTAAGAGCCTTGAGGTAATGGGTTATGGATTGTTTTGAGACCTTTGCAAAACCCTAAGAATTGGGAAATTGACTTCATGGAGCGCGAGTGAAGGCAATTTTCAAAGGTCTCATTTCGTTGAGCATATCAAAGTTCTTTTTGCTTTATCTTTTTTATATTTATCCAGAATACATCAAAAATACGTTAAGGTGCACGACATTTTCAGGGAGAAGAAATGGGAAAAAATATTGTGCAGAAAATACTTGGTTCTCATTTGGTATCCGGAAAGCTTTCTGCCGGCAGTGAAATCGGAATTTCCATCGACAATACCCTTATTCAAGATTCTACCGGCACACTGGCATTATTACAATTTGAGGCGCTACATATCCCAGGGATTAAGGCAAAGAGATCAATGGCGTTTATTGATCATAATACACTTCAGGCAGGATATGAAAATATGGATGACCATCGATTCATTGAGTCTGCCTGTAAAAAATTTGGGATATACCTTTCCAGGGCAGGCAATGGGATATGCCATCAGGTTAATCTTGAACGGTTTTCTATGCCGGGAGAAACCCTGCTTGGGGCTGACAGTCATACTACCACCGCTGGTGGGGTCGGGATGCTTGCTATAGGTGCTGGTGGGCTGGATGTAGCTATTGCCATGGCTGGAGAACCCTTTTTTATGGTCATGCCTTTGGTCTTGAAGGTGATGCTTGAAGGGAAGCTCCCGTTATGGTCATCCGCAAAGGATGTGATACTTGAAATAGTACGACGATTGTCTGTGTCAGGGGGATTGGGTAAAATTCTCGAATTTTCAGGGCCTGGTGTAAAAACCCTCAACGCTACCGAGAGGGCTACTATTGCAAATATGAGTATTGAATTAGGGGCGTTGACGGCAATTTTCCCAAGTGATGATATTACGAGAGGGTATTTTAGGGCCCAGGCGCGGGAAAATCATTGGAAGAAGGTTGAAGCAGATGATGATGCAGGTTATGATGACGAATTAGTTATTGATCTTTCCGCTATTGAACCCCTTATAGCTAAGCCACACTTGCCGGACAATGTTGTGCCTGTAAGAGAGCTGGAAGGCTGCCCCATAGATCAGGTGGCAATAGGCTCCTGCACAAATTCCTCTCTTGAGGATATGTTAAAGGTGGTATCAATTATTAAGGGTAAGGTCATTCCGAGTGGGCTAAGTCTTGTTATATCACCTGGATCTCGTCAAGTACTTCTGGAATTATCTAGAAATGGTGGGCTTCATGAAATGATAGCAGCAGGGGCACGTATTCTTGAGAGTACCTGTGGTCCGTGTATTGGAATGGGGCAGGCACCTTGTTCGAAAGGGGTTACCCTGCGTACATTTAATAGAAATTTTAAAGGCCGAAGCGGAACTGAAGATGCCCTCATTTATCTGGTTAGCCCTGAAACGGCTGCAGCTTCAGCCCTTCGAGGAGTTATTACTGATCCGAGGAGGATCGGTTCTCCTATGTCAATAAGCCTCCCCGATAATTTTATAGTTAATGACGATATGATAATCAAACCATCTATTGAATGGAAAGATACTGAGGTAGTGCGTGGACCGAATATAATGCCGCTACCTGCGTTTGATCCTCTTTCCGCTGAGTTGAGGGGGAAAACACTTTTGATAGTAGACGATCACATTACTACGGACGATATCCTGCCAGGTGGGGCAGAGATATTACCACTTCGATCCAATCTTCCAGCCATATCTAAGTATCTATTTTATAAGATAGATTCAGATTTTTTACATAGGGCAGAGCAAGGGGAGGGAGGATTTATTTTAGCTGGCAGGAATTATGGGCAGGGTTCAAGCAGAGAACATGCTGCATCTGCCCTTCGTTTTAAAGGGATTCGGGCAGTTGTGGCCAAATCCTTTGCTCGAATCCATAAGGCAAACCTTGTAAACTTTGGCGTAATGCCACTAGAATTTAGTGATGAAGAGGACTTAGCACGTTTCTCTCTGGGAGATATGCTGCATATTAAAAATGTAATCTTTACTATTCGTGGAGGAAAACCTTTAAAGCTAAAAAATGTAACAAAGGGATTTACCATTAAAATTATACTTAACCTGCCTCCACGTTTGTATGATATTTTAATAGCCGGTGGCTTACTTGGTTATATAAGATCTGAAGAGAATAGATAGGCGACTATCCTGCCTATACTCTCTTGTTAATTGGCACGTAATCTCTTTTCGTTACTCCAATATATACCTGCCTGGGCCGATGAAGTTTCCAATGCGGGTCATCTATGCTTTCTTTCCACTGGCTGATCCACCCTGGAAGGCGTCCAATGGCGAACATTACAGGAAACATATTTCTTGGTATGCCCAGGGCTGTAAGTACTATTCCGCTATAAAAATCCACATTTGGGTAAAGATTATGCTCTATGAAATATGAATCTTTAAGGGCCACTTCTTCAAGTCGTTTGGCTATGTCCAGAAGTGGATTGTTTTTCTTTTGTTGTTTTAGAACGGTATCGCACATTTTTTTCATTATTTTCGCCCTTGGATCATATGTTCTATAAACCCTGTGGCCAAAGCCCATCAGCCTGAAAGAATCATTTTTATCCTTTGCCTTTGCTATAAAAGGTGCTATATCTCCCCCACTATCATACATCAATTGAAGCATTTCTATAACTGCCTGGTTTGCCCCCCCATGAAGAGGTCCCCATAGAGCGGCAACACCTGCAGAAATTGCCGCATAAATATTAACGCGAGCACTGCCTACAAGGCGAACTGCCGATGTTGAGCAGTTTTGTTCATGGTCTGCATGTAAAATCCAAAACACATTAAGGGCATGCACGAGATCCTCCTCAATGACATAAGGTCTTACAGGGGAATCAAACATCATATTCAGAAAGTTGGCACAATAGGATAGGCGATTGGAAGGGTATACAACCTTATGCCCCCTTGATATCTTGTATGACATCGCTGCCAATGACCTTACCTTGGAAAGCAGCCTTGCAAAGGTGATATTTATCTGCTCGTCTTCCGTTTTTTCAGGAATCTCTGGGTAAAATGCCATGAGGCTATTTACCATAGACGACAGAATACCCATTGGATGAGCCCTTCTTGGGAAATTTTCAAAAAATGAACGCATGTCTTCATGTACAAGAGAGTGGTCATTTAGCATACTGGAAAATCTTTCTAACTCATCTCTCTTGGGAAGCTCGCTGTTTATTAAAAGATAAGCCGTCTCTACAAAACTCGAATGCTCAGCTAATTGTTCAATCGGTATGCCACGGTACCTTAATATGCCTTTATCCCCGTCCATAAATGTGATGCTACTCATACAACTGCCTGTATTTCCAAATCCGGGATCAAAGGTAGTCAGACCAATTTCTTTACGAAGATTTGTAATGTCAATAGCCTTGTCACCTTCAGATCCATGTATAACCGGCAACTCATAGTTTTTTCCCTCATAGGTCAATATGGCTTTATCTTTCATTTATTAGTTCCTTGCTATTATTACTACATTAAGAAGACATATAATTTTACCCAAGCCTGTTAGCAAATCGTATCATCCGTTTTAATATATCCTTCATAAGATTCTCCGGCAATAGACCTAAATCTGATAGCCTGCATTTAAAATCCACATAAAGCTTATTCGCCGTTTTATCCAAGTCATTGGTTTCTTTAAATATTCGTATCATTTTCTCACGAAATGCTTCAGCTGATTTTTTTGCTTTTTGGATACATTTCGCTCCATCAGGCGGAGTTAAGGCTCCAAAATGTTCAAGGCAGATATTTTCAGCCCCCGTTTTGCTTAATTTCTCTATGCTTTCTTGAAACTGATCATAATTTGAACTACCCATGGGCATAATTTGATTTTCGGTTACTACGCCCATGCTATCAGAAGGGAATAATGCGTATTCTTTAGGGACATAGAGGGACTGGCTGCATACAGAGTGCCCAGGGGTATCAAGAATATGAAATTTGATCTTATTTCCGAGATCCATCTCTGCTCTTTCATTAATTATATGATGAACAGGAAACCCCTTTTCAACAATAGTCAGCGGTTCGATGCCCTCAGGGTTATTATCTGCCTCTATAAATTCATTGTTACGGTCCTCTATTACCTTTAGGGCATTTCTATTTTTTAAGATACTTGCCCCTACGCTTGAAACTGCAACCTTTAGCCACGGCCAATGCCTTGATAGGTAAGGTGCCATTCCAAGGTGATCATAGTGTGTGTGCAGAACAACTAAATATCTAATTCTCTCTATGTCTACTTTTAGATTTTCAAGCTGTTTTAATACATCAGGTACAACATGGGCCATACCACCCCCTATGAGGGAATAGATATCCCCTTTTAACAAATAGGTACATATCTCTGGTCTTCCTAAAAATTCAGTGCTATCTGTAACTGGACCTGGTTCTTTTATCCACATTGGTTAATTTGTTTCCTTCTCTTTACATATCGCTCAAACTTTTATTCTTGAAAGGATTGACAGGGGCTGGTTTTTTATCTGTAAAAAGAATAGATGTCAACACATGCCTTGAGGCTTTGCCATGTCATTAGACTATGTCATGTTCTATAAATGTATTTATTTCCGAGCTTGTGTAGCCATATTCCTTGAGTATTTTTTCTGTGCTTTCGCCAAAGCCAACAGGCGGAGTGCGAACAGATCCTGGAGTTTTGCTAAGTTTGACAGGTATGCCAAAGTATTTTATAAGGCTTCCTTTTGTATCTTTGATTTCACCTACCATTTCCCTGGCCCTGAAGAGGGGGTCATCGAATAGGTTAGAAATGTTTTGTACTTTTCCCCAGCAGATATCCTTATCACCTATTTCTTTATCCCATTGTTCCCTGGTTTTCTCCCGGAACGTTTTTCTGAAAAAATGTATTATTTCCTCCCTGCGAGAATCATCGTATTGCAATGGGCCATATTCAGGTACACCTAGTATGTTGCATAAATTTTGCCAGAATCTGTTTTCTACTGCACCTATGGAAATATACTTCGCATCCGAAGTTTCATATACATTATAACAGGCATATCTATGGGAGAGCAGAGTGTTTGATCTTTCCGGCATGTTACCATTTTGTTGAAATAAATCGAGGGGCATTGATAATAAGCCGAGTACTCCGTCAGTCATGGATATGTCAATATACTGACCTTTTCCTGTTTTCTCTCTGGCAAAAAGCGCTAAAAGGATGCCTGTCAATGCATTCATGCTTCCCCCTGCTAGGTCAGCTATTTGAATACCCGGTATACAGGGTGATCCATTTTTTTCGCCTATCGTGTCTAATATACCAGAGAAGCTTAGATAATTTACGTCATGACCCGGCATATCACGAAAGGGTCCATATTGCCCGTAGCCTGTAATCGAGCAATATATAATTTCAGGGTTAATTGATTTTATTGTGTTATAATCAACCATGAGCCTTTTAGTAACACCTGGCCTAAACCCCTCCATAAGAATATCAGCACGTTTTACCATGTTCATAAAGATTTCGTGACCTTTTTTTTTCTTCAAATTCAAGGTCATATGATCCTTATTTCTGTTTACTGAATAAAAATATGTATTATCCGCCTTAAATTTTTTATCCTCAATTGCTATAACCCTTGCACCATGATCCGCCAGGATCATAGAACAGAAAGGGCCAGGTAACATTCTTGACAAATCTATTACCGTAATTCCTTTAAGTGCGCCAGACATGTATATCTCCTTTGTAACCCTTATGTTACATAATGTAATATATTATTATCAGGACATAATTACGATATTTTGGTTGTTATTATGTTTGACGAGCGAAAAAATTTTCACCTATTATACAGTAAAATATTTCTATATCAAGTATTTACCATTTTATAATTAAGTCGTTTCTACATAGATGCCCGAGGCTTGCCCGGTAGTATCTATTTAAGATAAATTGGCAATAACCGAATCATTCATTAAGCATTATGTATATAAAAAATCCGACCCTTTGATTACGTAATGATTCTTATCTGTTGACAATTTCGTCCTTTTATTATAGTAAATTACTGATGCCGGAGTGGTGAAATTGGTAGACGCAGGGGACTCAAAATCCTCCGAACCTTGGTTCGTGTCGGTTCGATTCCGACCTCCGGCATGCCTTCTATGGATTTAAATCATGTAAATATTTGTTTATTTTAAGCATGCAATAAAAGGCATTTTGAGCTTTTACATAAAGAGAAAAATTTACCTTACACATAGATCTAAAGGTTCCTGCCTTATGAGCAGCCTTATTATAGTAATTTTGCTTTAGATTTAACCCTCTTGATTACTTGTTGCTTTACTTAGACACCGGGCTTTTTATTATACGTTCGAAGAACTTGCTCCTACCTGTTATTCAACAATGGCCATGTAATTACATAACCCATGTAATAAAAACATTTCTTACCTTTCGACGTTTTTATGGCCTGTATTATTGACGGGCATAATGTCTTCTACTAATGTATAGGTAAAGAATCAGGGAAAGGCCTATAATCATAATTAGATCGGGTTGATGCTGACCGGAGATTAAAAATTACGGTCATGATAACGCGCTCAAGGTTTTACATGTTCATTGTACGTCCTTTGTTTTGAACGCAGGGTTGATGCTACGCCAAACTTTAAATTTATTACCACATATAAGATGGTAGTTACATCAGAGGAACTATAGTGTTGAAACCAATATTCGATAATGATAGACACAAAAGAGCCATGAGGGTAGCAGCATTTATGTCAGGTTCAGGAACAAATATTTTAAAAATTCTTGAAAGACAAAAGGAGTTAGATCAGCAATTTGCATCCTCTCCATTTAAGGTCATATTTATATTTAGTGATCGTTCTGATGGGATATCAAGGGGCGAGAAGATTGCATATGAAAATGGAATACCTTATTTTAGCTATGATATAAACCGGTTTTACAGCAGCAGGGGATTAAAGAAAACCTGCTTGACTAAAGAAGGAATGGAGGCAAGAAGGGAATTTGATTCCATAGCGGATCGCCTGGTGAAGGCCTTTGACATAGATTTAATTTGTCTTGCAGGGTATATGAGCTATCTTACGTTAAAAAAGTGTTTAAACGTACATCCAGGAGATTTATCCATAGTAACAGATAAAGGTAAAAGAAAGTATGTCGGTGATCATGCAGTGGAGGATGCAATAGCCTGTGGTGAATCCTGCTTGCGTTCCTCAACTATATTAATAGATTCAGGGATAGATACTGGCCCATTATTGATGGTATCAAGGCCATTAGAGGTCAGATTGCCCATGCGACTTGAGGATATTCTCAAAGATAAGAATACATTTAAGAAGATAGCATTAGATCATCAGGCCCGCCTTAAAGAACTTGGTGACTGGACGATATTACCCTTGACTTTGGAAATGATCGCAAGGGGTAGATTTTCCTTAGATGACCAAAATAATGTTTATTTTGATGGAAAGCCTGTTCCTGGCGGTTATAGGCTAGCATGATACATTAATGATATTTTATGAGCGTTTTTACGATATCCGGACCCTGAAATATTCAGCTTACACGATATTTTTGTAAAAATCATTTTTTAGGTTAGATATCGTTACAATTAAAATTTTTGCCTAAACAACAAAGGGATTGTATACCTCATGGAGAATGATTTCAGGCTTGCACGAGAAAGGATGGTAAAAAACCAGTTAATAGCCAGGGGCATAAAAGACAAGGGGGTTCTCGAGGCAATGAGTAAGGTGCCAAGGCACCTTTTTATTGAGGAGGCCTTCTCAGGAGAAGCATACAATGATCATCCGGTTCCTATAGGTGAAAAACAGACAATATCCCAGCCTTATATAGTCGCACTTATGACAGAGGCACTGGAGCTAACAGGGGTTGAAAAAACACTTGAGATAGGTACTGGCTCAGGATATCAAACCGCTATATTAGCTGAAGTATCAAGCAGGGTTTACACAATAGAGAGGATAAAATCACTCTTGGTCAATGCAAGAAAATTATTGGAAAAAATTGGATATGATACTATTCTTTTCAAGGCCTTTGACGGAACATTAGGATGGAGCGAATATGCCCCATTTGACGCCATAATGGTAACCGCAGGAGCGCCTAATGTCCCGAAGCCTTTAACAGATCAGTTAGCAGATAATGGAAGGATGATTATTCCCGTGGGGGATAAATACAATCAGGAATTGATACTCATTAAGAGGCACGGTAGCTCACTGGAGCAGAAAAATTTTGGTGGATGTAGGTTTGTAAATTTAATCGGGGTATATGGCTGGCAAGATTAAATTATTAAAGGGAAATCAGATGGGATTCCAGGTAATTATTTTTTTCTTGAAGAAATATAACGCATCTGATAGTTTTGTAAGTAGGTTATTTCTTAAAAACACTCGTTTTGCCAACACGGTAATGGACAGGTAAGAGGTTTTTTAAGAATATAGGTATGTAAGCCTACTATACAGAGCATAAAAAGTAAATATAAAGAATGGGTGGATTTTAAAGATTATGGCCAAACAAAAGATATCAAGAAAAGAGTTGCTACAAAAGGAAGATGAATTTATTTCATTATCTAGCAGGGTGTCAAATTACGTTACTGCACACGCAAAACAGTTTAAGTATGCCCTTATAAGTTTAGTGGCCCTTTTTGTTATTGTATTACTAGCAGGTCTTTATATAAGATATGTAAATAAAAAGGCATTAGCCGCATATAATATTGCCTACAAAAACCTTGTTTCAGACGTTTCCGACAGTAAACGGCAAGGGGCCATCAAAGAATCCATGGAAGAAATGGATAGGCTTTTAGAGAAATATGGATGGACAAAATTTGCCACACTTTCAATACCTCAAATGGCTTATGTAAAGTTTGGCCAGGGGAAATACGATGAGGCCATATCGCTATACAAATCATATCTTGCCAAAGATGAAACTGACTCCATATACGATTCTATGTCTTTGTTTGGCCTTGCAGCGGCTTATGAGGCAAAAAAGGATTATCAGTCTTCAATACGTTATTTGCAAAGAATAATCAGTGGTAGGAATGATCTCCTGAAAGAAGAGGCTATGTTTTCTTTAGGTAGAATATATAGTCTAAGTGGGCAGTTTGAAAAGTCTAAAAATACTTTTCAGGATTTTGTTGATACGTTCAAGGATTCATCACTGCTTCCCTTGGCAAAGGCGGGTATTGAGAAGGGCATATAGATAAGCTTTGCCATAGGCAGTCGCATAGACACGCGATAACACATTTTCGTATATTTAATAGATGTAAATACCAGTTCTTGAAATGAAAAAACCTTAAATACTGACTACGCCCTTTAAAAAATCTCTTTTATTATTTTAGAGTCAAGCAATTATGAAAAACGTTCTGACTTTTATTATGGCTGGCGGCAGGGGAGAACGATTGATGCCATTGACTCAGGATAGGGCAAAGCCGGCCGTTCCATTCGGTGGAATTTATAGAATTATTGATTTAGTGCTTAGTAATTGTATAAATTCGGAGCTCTATAAAATAATAGTCCTGCCCCAATACAAATCTCAATCACTAACAGACCATTTAGAAAATGGCTGGAATATATTTAATCAAAAATTAGGACATTTTTTAAAGGTTGTGCCACCACAGCAAAGGATTAGCGGAGACTGGTACCAGGGAACCGCAGATTCTATTCGCCAGAATATCTACCTTATTGAACAATCTATGGCCCAATATATCTTAATTTTATCTGGGGACCATATTTACAAAATGGATTATGACCGTTTTTTACGGTACCACATAGATAGAAATGCAGATGTTACAGTCGGCCTGATAGAACAAGGGCGAGATATGGCGCATCATTTTGGTGTTGCCGAGGTTGATGAGGATTACCAAATCCATGGATTTCAAGAAAAACCGACTAAAAACCCTAAAACCATTCCAGGTAATCCTAACAAGGTATTGGTATCTATGGGTATATATATATTTAAAGCAGACCTGCTCCTGGATCTCTTGCGATTAAACGACAAAAATGATTTTGGGAAAGACTTAATCCCCTATTTGATAAATAAATCTGATGTATATGCCTACCCCTTCAAGAAGGAAAATGTGATCGAAGACTATCAATACAATATTCATGGAGATAGCGAACATGAGATCGGAAATGTCAGTGACTCTTCATACTGGAGGGATATTGGCACATTAGATGCTTATTGGAATGCTAATATGGATTTAACTGGTCTTAACCCACCGTTCAATCTTTATGGTAAAATTTGGCCTATTAATACATATCAATTACCGGCTCCACCTGCAAAATTTAACTACAGTAGTGAAAGAGGCGAAGATATCAGGGTTGGTAAGGCCCTTGATTCCATAGTAGCTCCTGGGTCGGTTATTAGCGGAGTTGTAAGGAACTCAGTCATTTCTTATTATGATGTTATACGCAGCTGGGCTAAGGTTGAGGAATCAGTAATCATGGATTATGTTGTGGTAGGTCGATATTGCAAAATAAAAAAGGCCATCATTGATAAGCATAACATTATTCCCCCCAAAACCGAGATTGGCTATAATCCCACTGAAGACAGAAAAAAATTCACAATAACGCCTCGAGGTATTGTGGTTGTGCCAAAGGGATTTTTTACATAAAACAAAGGAGTTCGTTTAGCATGCCTTTTTACGTCGAGCGCTTACATGAAGGCACTTTCCAAAACTCTCAATGAAGCCAGGCCCCACAAAGCAGCTCTTTTAGTGCTTGGACGCGAATAAACTCAATCTTCAGGCCTTTCTTTATATGGAAGGCTTGAAACCCATGCATAAACTTCTTTTAAAGCAAGCCCGTTTTCCCTTGCAATTTTTCTGCATTCTTCATATTCCGGTACAAATTCCGGCTTTTTATCCTCACCGATAATTTTTTTAACCTTTATATCTCCCCAGGGTGATGTAACAACAATGGTTTGCCTCTTTAATATCTTCCTTTCTATGTAATTAAAACGAATGCCTAAAGCAGTTGACTCTTTAAAAATAATTGTTGTAAGCAAATCCTTGTCCTCAGGTCTTGCAATAACCTCGATTTTTATGCCAGGCCTGTTTTTTTTCATCTGTATGTGTGTATAATTCACGTCTATGGCGCCTGCATTGAATAATTTCTCCATCAAATAGCCCAATAATTCCGGGCTGATGTCATCAAGGTTTGACTCAAGCACTAACACAATCTCAAGGCCTTCATTACCCTTATCATTCCCGATAAGGATTCTCAAAAGGTTGGGTCTGCTATCAAGGATTCTGTCGCCAACACCATAACCTATGCTATGTATCAACATCGGAGGAATGGGTCCAAAAGAGGAACACAAAGATGTTATTAATGCCGCACCTGTTGGTGTTACAAGCTCAGCATTTTGGTTCGTTTGATAGATGGGAATTTCCTTCAAGAATTCCATTGTTGCAGGTGAGGGTACGGGAATTTTACCATGAGCGCTGTCTATGATGCCGCTGCCTAATGCGATTTTAGATGCCAGCATCTTCTCGATATTGAGAAGATAAACACCGGCAACTGATGCCACAATGTCTATAATAGAATCAAGTGCGCCGACCTCATGGAAATGTATATCATGTGGCGAAACATTATGAATTTTACCTTCAACTACCGCCAGTCTTTTAAAGATATGAATAGATTTTTCAATGATAGGAGAGGGAAGGTTGCTTTTATAGAGGAGGGTTGTTATATCTTCTAAGTGCCTTGATTTATTATCATTCTTTTGAATGGAAACATTAAATTTGGTTCCGTGTATGCTGTTTCTCTCCTCTTTCGTTGCCCATATTTTATATCCATCTAGACTAAGTCCAGAAAGAATTTTTTGCAGTTTTTCAATATGAAGCCCAGCGTCAATCAGGGAGCCTACAAACATGTCACCGCTTATCCCAGAAAAGCAATCAAGATATGCTATTTTCATGCCTTCACTAAATCATTAAGACCCGGTTGCCCTTTCCCTGGCTTCTTGTTTCTTTTTACATTCAATGCATAAAGTAGTAACAGGCCTTGCTTTCAGCCTTTCTTTAGAGATATTTTTTCCACAGACCTCACATATCCCGAAGGTATCATTATCGATTCTCTCAATGGCCTCCTTGATTTTTTCAATCAATTTTCTTTCCCTGTCCCTGAGCCTTAAAAGAAAATTCCTGTCTGTCTCTAAAGAAGCCCTGTCTGTAGGATCGGGAAAGTTATCTTTTGTATTAGTCATTCCACTTACAGTTTTTAGAGCCTCATCTATCAGTTCATCAAGCTGTTTTTGCAGTAAATTTTTAAAGTATTTTTTATCTTCATTGTTCATTTTTTATCCCTAAAACTAGGTTATGCAATCACTAATTCCCTTTAATTTTTTCCCAGAACTCTCTTGTCTTAGAAGGTTTCTTCTGTTTTTCTATCTCCATAAATTCCATCAATAATTCATTTTGCCTTTGGCTTATCTTTTTTGGTATGCTTACCATTATTTGGATAAAAAGATCTCCGAAGCCTCTTCCTTTCCTTAAGTTTGGCATTCCTTTTCCTTTTATCCTAATAACATCACCTGGCTGAGTTCCTTCAGGAATAGTTACATCTATTTTTCCATTATCACCAAGAATTGGGATTGAAACCTCAGAACCTAAGATAGCCTGCACAAAGGATATAGGAATCTGACATTTTAAATCATCTTCCTCTCTTACAAAAAACTCATCTTCTTTAATGAAAACTGCTACGTAAAGATCACCGGGCGGTCCTCCTTTTTCGCCAGGCTCTCCTTCTCTTTGTACCCTGAGTTGAATTCCGTTGTCTATGCCTGGAGGAATTTTTATCAAAACCTTCCTTTGAGTCTTTATTTTCCCAGTTCCCATGCATACCTTGCATGGGTCAGTGATTATAGAGCCTGTTCCATTGCATGTAGAGCAGACTGTCCGTATTTGGAAAAATCCCTGGGAATGAAGTACTTCACCCCGGCCATGACACGTAGGGCAAACAGCAGGCTCGCTTCCAGGCTTTATCCCCGTGCCTCCGCATTCATTACAGGTATCCCATCTTGTAAAGACAATTTCTTCTTCCTTCCCAGTATATGCCTCCTCGAGGGTAATCTCTAAATTATACCGTAAATCATTTCCTCTTTGTGCCCTTGTCCTTCTGGAACCTCGTCCGCCAAATCCAAAGAAGTCCTCAAATATATCACCAAAGGTGGAAAAAATATCCTCAAATCCACTAAAACCAGAAAAACCCGTTCCTTTAAGCCCATCATAACCATAAAGATCATATATTTTTCGTTTATCTTTGTCTCTAAGTATCTCATAGGCCTCTGCTGCCTCTTTAAACATTGCTTCAGCCGTTTGATCTCCCGGGTTTCTATCTGGGTGGTACTTAAGGGCAAGTCTTCTGTAAGCCTTTTTTATTTCATCTTCATCTGTATCTCTCGAGACACCAAGTATCTCATAACAATCTCTTTTATTAGACATGACTACAAATTTGTTTCAAAGGTGTCTTGTTCTTCGTTTGTTTTTTCTATACCTTCTTTAATAAGTTTATCATTTTCGGTTAGTAGGTCTTGACCCTGAATATTGCTATCTTTTTTAGCTGGGGTAATTTTTTTTGCAGCAATTTCTCTTAAAGCAAGGACTACTTCCTCATTTGAGTCAGAAACAAGGGGCTCCTCCCCCTTTCTAAATTGAACGATTCTCTTCGTGACTAAATTTACAAGGCTGTATTTATTATAACCAAGATTTAAACAATCCTCTATTGTAACACGAGCCATAAATAACTCCATATCAAAAGTTTAATACATGAACCATTTAGGTTCTTAAAAGAACATCGTTATAGTAGGGCTTTTTTACTATAATTTTTAGCTTACATATGATGTCTCTTTTTATGCTGGATTATAAAATTTATTAGTATAGTATTTAAAATCATAAAGGTAAAGATTTTTTTCGTATTATTTTATAAATATCTAGCTATTACTATCTGAAAGCTTTGAAACATGCCTTTATTCGAGCTCATAAATTTTTTTCGTAAAACTATATACGTAAGAAATAATGCACATTCAAGTAATATGTTCATGTATAGTTATCTACAAGAATCCTTGCAACAAATCAATAGCGTAAATAAACTATTTTAGATTACTCACCTAAAAAATCTCCTAAACAATAAGATAATTTAAAAAATACTTTTTTCAATACCTAATCCATTAACCAACCGTAAACCTCATAATCCTTTAAAGGTGAAATAGCTAGGTGACCAAAATAGGGAATATTTTATGTTGTCACTATTTTGACTTATAGCGAGAATTTCTTTACACTAGCAAATAAAGACATTCCTTATTTACGAAAAATAGTCTATATAGTTATAAACTGTTCTTTACACCGTAAATGATTCAAATGTGGTTATATGTAGTATTATTTTCTAACTAACCATTTTTCATTAAATTTTTTAAAATCACATTAAATATGCTTGCTAATATCTTTAGTTGTGCCTTAGTCGGGATAGACGCATATGTTGTTGATGTTGAGGTGGATATATCCAGAGGGCTTCCTGCTTTTTCTACTGTAGGCCTGGCGGAAGGGGCCGTGAAGGAAAGCAAGGAAAGGGTTAAGGCTGCTTTAAAAAATTCCGGGTATCATTTCCCGGCAGAAAAAATTACCGTTAATCTTGCGCCTGCAGATATAAAAAAAGAAGGTAGCGGTTATGATTTACCTATAGCCATCGGTATACTCACCGCGACTAAGTTAATAAATAATCCAAAATTACTAGACCACATTATCATTGGAGAGCTGTCCCTTGATGGAAGTATACGGCCGATAAAGGGTGCCCTTTCTATGGCAATAACGGCAAAAGCTATCGGCTTAAAAGGCATGTACCTTCCATCTGTTAATGCTAGCGAAGCAGGTGTAGTGGATGGTATAAATATCTATCCTGTAGATACTCTACCTCAATTAGTTCAGATCCTCAATGGATTTGAAGAGGTGATGCCTGTTAGAGTAGAAACCGGCATAGAGCATACAAGGCCAGAATATGATACTGATTTTAATGATGTATGCGGGCAGGAAAATGTAAAAAGGGCATTAGAGATAGCTGCGGCAGGGGGGCATAATATTTTGATGATAGGACCGCCGGGTGCCGGAAAAACTATGCTTGCCCAAAGACTTTCTACTATATTGCCAGAACTGACCTTTTATGAGTCATTGGAAACCTCACAAATTTACTCTGCAATGGGGCTTATGCCAAAAAATCAAGGTATTATAACGGCCAGGCCTTTTAGGGCACCTCACCATACAATATCTGATGCCGGTTTGATAGGTGGTGGTAAAACGCCAAAACCAGGAGAGGTTAGCCTTGCCCACAACGGAATACTTTTTTTGGATGAAATGCCGGAGTTTAAAAAGAATGTGCTCGAGGTTCTCAGACAGCCACTTGAAAATGGCTATGTTACGATTTCAAGGGCGAGTTCCACAGTGACATATCCTGCCAGGTTCATTTTAGTTGGCGCTATGAATCCATGTCCATGTGGATTTTTTGGAGATCCGAGGCATGAATGTACTTGTTCCTATAGGGAGATTATACATTATAGGTCAAGGATTTCAGGTCCGCTCTTGGATAGAATCGACATACACATAGATGTTCCTTCTGTACCCTTTAAGGATTTAACAGGTGTTGGAGAGGGAAGGTCTTCTGCTGAGATACGTGATAATATTATAGCTGCACGGAATATCCAGGAGGAAAGATTTCACAGAACAAAAATACATACAAACTCGATGATGAATACCAGGCAGATAAACAAATTTTGCAAGACAGACGATAAGTCAAAATCTTTACTTGAAATGGCCATGGAAAAATTCGGCTTTAGCGCAAGGGCTCTATCGCGCATTCTAAAGGTATCGAGAACTATAGCGGATATTGAAGGAAGCACAAATATTGAATCCACCCATGTGGCAGAGGCGATACAGTATAGGTCCTTTGATAGAAAATTAGTTTGATGAAAAAATTTTTTATAATAGTTTTAATCCTCTTTATAGCCGCATTTTTTTTTGTTATATCCGCCGGCATGGCCTTATGGTATCTTTGGTCCAGCAACCTTCCATATATAGGCTCTCTTAAAGATTACAATCCACCAATCATAACAGAGGTATTTTCCGAAGACGGAATAGTAATTTCCAGCTTTTTCGATGAAAAAAGAATTTTAGTATCATTAGATGATATTTCAGAGAATCTTATCCATGCATTTATAGCTGCGGAAGATGCAAGATTTTTTCAGCATGTCGGTATCGATTTTTCGGGTATATTGAGGGCATTAATAAAAAATATTATGGCTGGAAAGATCGAACAAGGTGGAAGTACAATTACACAGCAGGTTACGAAATCTTTGCTTCTAAAAAATCCGGAACGTACCTATAAGAGAAAGGCGAGGGAAGCCCTTCTATCCCTTCAAATCGAAAGGGCTTTCTCTAAAGAAAAGATTCTCTATCTTTACCTTAATCAGATATACCTTGGACACGGGCTTTATGGTGTGGAGGCTGCCAGTCAAGTGTATTTTGGTAAAGAGGTGAAAGATTTGAGCATAGCTGAGTCAGCCCTCCTTGCCGGTCTTGCTAAGGCACCAAGTAGAGATGATCCTGTGAACCACCTTGATCGAGCAAAGAAAAGGCAACGATATGTCCTGGAAAGGATGAGACAGGAAAGATTTATTACTGATGAAGAGTTTGAAGCAGCCCTAAACGGGGAATTGGACCTGGAGCCTTATAAGAAAGAGGATCCACTAAAGGATGTGCCTTACTTTACGGAGTATATCAGGCAAAACGTAGTGAAACAATACGGACGTAACCTTGTTTATCGAGGCGGGTTAAAAATTTATACAACCATAGACTTGGGGATGCAGTCTACAGCAAAAGCTGCAATTAAAGAGGGAATTGAGCAACTTGACAAAAGGGAGGGTTATAGGGGGCCATTAAGAAGGGTTTTACCCCCCAATGAACAGGATTACTATGAACAGGCCATAAAAGGAGTAGAGAAAAATCCATTGAAGATAGGGGTAATAACCGAGGCTATTGTAAATAAGATCGATACTGCTACGAAGGAAACCTTTGTTAGTATTGGCGGCCAGCAGGGAGTTATGCCCTTCTCAGAGATGAAATGGGCCAGGAAAGTTGACCCTGAAAAGGCATATTATGAGGATAAACTGAAAAATCCTGCTGATGTCTTGGCGCCTGGGGATGTTATACATGTAAAGGTTATTGGTTTACATGATGATTTACCTGGATGGACTGTATCATTATATCAAGAACCTGAGGTTCAGGCAGCACTGGTTTGTCTTGATGGAAAAACGGGGTATGTGAAGGCAATGGTTGGTGGCTCAGATTTTTATAAAAGTCAGTTCAACCGGGCAATCCAAGCGAGAAGACAGCCGGGTTCAGCATTTAAGCCAATAATTTACTCAGCCGCGCTGGACAAGGGGATGACACCATCTTCTATAGTATTTGACTCAGCCTTTATTTCATCTACGGATAGTGAAGAGGAGGCATGGAAGCCGAGAAATTATGAGGAAACATTTTATGGGCCTACACTCTTTAGGACTGGCTTAATAAAATCAAGAAATATAGTTACCATAAAGATTTTGAAAAAAATTGGTACAAGGTATGCGATTGATTACGCTCGTCGTTTTGGAATAGAATCTGCCTTAAGCCCGGATTTATCTTTAGCCCTCGGTTCTTCCGGGATGTCGCTGCTTGAAATAACGAGAGCCTACTCTGTCTTTCCCAATGGTGGGATGTTAGCAAAGCCGATATTTATAAAAAAAATAATTGACAGAAATGGAGAGATTATTGAAGAAAATATCCCCGTGCATTCTGAATCAATTTCCGAGGATACAGCCTATATAATGGTTGATCTCTTAAGTGCGGTTGTAAACGAAGGAACAGGCTGGAGGGCGAAGGAGCTTGGGAGGCCGGCTGCAGGGAAGACAGGGACGACTAATGATCTCAAAGATGCATGGTTTTTAGGTTTTACACCAGGCTTGGTTACTGGTGTTTGGGTAGGGTATGATGATAGAAGGCCGATGGGTAAGGGTGAAACCGGGTCAAGGGCGGCAAGCCCCATTTGGTTATCCTTTATGAAAGAGACTTTAAAAGGAAGCCCCTCAACCCCTTTTAACCAGCCAGATGGGGTAGTGGTTGCAAAGATAGATAGAGGGACTGGCTTACTTGCAAGCCCGTATTCAGAAAAAACATGTTTCCAGGCATTCAAAAAGGGTACAGAGCCTGTTTCTTACTCTCCTAAGCCGAATTATGGGAAACCTGGGCAATTTTTTGAAATGGATATGGAATACTCGAAGTGAAAAACCGAGAGTTATTGTGTAATCCAATGTTGAAATCATGTGTTTAACTTTTTAATAATATGCTTGAAAAGATAGATCTAATAATTTGAAATCATTATAAAATTTTTATTATAAAGATACATAACTCTGCCTGAACTGAATATAGTCTTTTTCAAGGGAGCTATTTGATTGAGAGTAAATATTTGATTTATGAATTATGGCTGCAACCTCGTCTCTTGATATCTTATTTCCTTTTAAGGCAGCGATCTTATGTAATGTATTGTATCCCAAGACAAAGGGTATGATACAAAACATCCTGACAGATTTTTCCTTCAATGGAAGTAATTTTATATAACTCAAGGAGGAATCGAGATATGTAATTATTACGGGAAGCATATTTTTTGTTATGCCCTGCCTTTGTTCGACAGATAGGGAATGTATCATTTCAAGTCTTACATTGTGTTTTCCCGTTATGCTAAGGGGAATATAACACCAACCTCTTGCTACATCTTTTTGGTAATCTTTGATTATGTTTATTAGTTGTAATGCGATTCCAAAGCGAACCTGAAATTTCTCAAGCTCACGTCTCTTTTCCTTGATACTTCCAATCTGGCTGAATATTTTTGTAAGCATTATTCCCACTACACCAGCTACATAATAACAATAAAGCTCTAGTTCTTTCATGTCATTGAGTTGAAATATTTGATTATTACTTTCTAATTTGAGTCTTTGGAATTTTGCCATACCATTTGATGTCTCCACGATTAACGGGTCAACAATTTCTCGATAGATTTCAGGTAGCTCAAAATAAGATTGTAATACTATATGCCCGTTTTCTATAAGGTTTTTTGCATCGGAGTCTTCTTTCCAGCGAAACTTCAGTGATTCGTAAAGCTCTAACCTCTCTGTTAGTCCTTTGCCCCCCTTAAAAATTTCAGAGAAATCTTTAAGATCTTTTATCTTTTTGATTTCACTTTGATATACCGTATCCTCAAAGGTATCCGCTATGCGAAAAAGTAAATATCCAACGAGAACAACCTTGAAGACATCGCCCTCAAGCTGCGTTATATTAAGGGCGAATGTCCGCGACACTTTTTGCAGTATATTACAGCAATAGTCCCAATTACTGGACGTAAGTTTTTTATTCATTTTGCTATAAGATCAAAATAAGATTTATCAGATACTGTATGCTATGTATAACGTACGCTGTATGTTGAAATTGGCAAATTAATTCCCTTTAGCCTCAAGGGCCCCATCTCTTTAACGTCAGCGATATTTTTTGCCATGTTATAGGTTCTTTCTGTAATCAAAATTTCACCTGGCTTTGCCATGGACTCCAATCTTGAGGCAATGTTAACTTGTCTCCCTATTACCGTGTAATCTTTATGAAATTTAGACCCAATATTACCTACCGTCATATAGCCAGTATTTATCCCTATACCTATACTCAGTTCGTGCCCATAAGATAACCATGTATCCTTTACGTGCTTAATTTTCCTCTGCATATCAATAGCTAATAGCACCGCCTTTTGTGCATGGTCTGGAATAGTGACAGGATCACCAAAAAATACCATTAAGCCATCTCCTATAATCTTAGCAAGGGTTCCATCATGCTTGTAAATCAGTTTTGTCATCTCTGATAGGTAATTATTGAGGAGCAGTATTATTTCATCTGGCTCAACAGAGTCAGTCAAATTTGAAAATCCCCTTATATCTACAAAAAGGATGCTCATTAATTTTCTTCGGGATATATCAGAAAACCCTTTACCATTCAAAAGAATCATATCAGTTATTTTTGGAGATAGGTATCTTCTTAATTCACTGTATTTTTTTAACTCCTTAACCTGGTCATTGACAGTTTTTTCCAACCCCCTATTAAGACTAAGCAAGTCTTCTTGGGCCTTTGCTAAGTCTTCAGTTCTTTCCTCTACCATCTTTTCAAGGTTTTCAGCATACTTGTGTACCTTTTCTTTAGCAAGTATTAAATCCTGATTGGTATTTCTTAATTTTTCATAGGCTGCATCTTTAGATATCACCGCATTTTTTAATCTGTCGATGGTATCTATCATTTCACGTGCTTGTTCAGATCTACTGGCATTATTAAAAAACAGGTTAAAAGGTTTTTTCCAGGTATTAAGCCTGTCATAAGCAATATGTAAAATGAAGTAGGGTGCATTATAGATTTCCCCCTTGGTCAAGATATCTTTATTGTCTATTTTTAATGATTCAGTGATGAGCATTCCCGTGGGCTTGTTGGTTTTTTCTCTCTCAATATTAATGTCTAAATCAGAGAACTGCCCTAAAAATACCTTTCTACCATTAATAAAGGAAGGCTCAAGGAAAACCTCTTTTCCAAAAACCTTTCTCCTTTTTTCAATAGGAGAAAAGATTGTAAGCTTGTGTTTCTCTATTTTTGGTTCAAGGTTAAAAGAAAGAAATTCCTCTTCTTCATTAAAAAGTATCTCCGGGTTATATTGGTTTAGAGGTTGTTCGATATTTGCGGGAGGTAAGCCCCACAAGGTGGGTATAGATGATATGATTCCCCTAAGGTATGGATCTCCGATATAATCTTTGTTTGGGTCTTGGTCTTCATGGAAGGTGACCCTTAGAATAGCATGTATCTTTTTACATGTTTTATCATAGGCAGGCTGTTTGATTATTTCTATATCCTTAGTGTCGTTCATATTTTTGTTGAAAAAAGGTATTCGTTTAATCCCATCATCAGGGCAGGAAAAAAGTTGAATAAACATACGGAATCTTCCCCATGAGTTTAATTTCGCAGAGGAGGCACCGCAATTGAAAAAGAAATTTGGGTCTCCGGTAATTTCCTTTGCCCTTCGGAAAACCTTTTGAAATGTTTTATGTGTGGTCCATTCATCCTCGTCTGCTAAATATTCCTTTGCGGATTGATACCTATCTTCAGGAAATGGCAGCATATCAAATATGTTATCCTCAGGACCCAGCAGATTTTCAATATATGCACGTATTATCTTTGTATTCCGATTATTTATACAGTTCACTCTACTCATAATTTTTCATGCTGCAAAAAATAAAACTATCTTGACACATTGATAGGTGAATGGTAAAAGTCTACATCAGTATATAGACTCATATAATATCGGGACGTGGCGCAGTCTGGGAGCGCACCTGAATGGGGTTCAGGGGGTCGCGAGTTCGAATCTCGCCGTCCCGACCAGTTTCGCAGTCAAACAATTATAGTTAGCATTATATGGCTTTTGATTAAGTAAGCGCTTATTGACGTAGATAGGATACAAGAGCATGGCTTCAGACGTCAATCTTTTTTCATAGTACATAGTAAGCATTACCATTTTTATGAATTATAACTCCTAGTTAAAGCCTTCATGTATAACCGCTACAGAATTTCACATGCAACAGTCACGATGCTTATTGACTTTTCCAGCCTGCGGCCCTGTTTGAAAATCGAAGGCGATTCATTGATATGAGGCTTTTAAATAATACGTTTTTCCATGGCCTTTTTAGTAGTCTAAACACTATAAAGCAAGGGGATTGCACATGTCTATTTCAAAAAAGATAGAAGGTTCAATTAGTAAGTCATCATTGGTGAGGAAGATGTTTGAAGAGGGCAATGCAAGAAGGGCGAAATATGGCGCTGAAAATGTCTTTGATTTCAGCTTAGGCAATCCACGTATTGAACCACCTGCAAAATTTAAGGAAGTATTGATGGAGTTGGCCGCTGATACGTCTCCTGGTTTGCATATGTATATGTCAAATGCGGGGTTACTTGAAACCAGAAAGGCTGTAGCAGATTATATCGGAGGACAAAACGGAATGCCATTTGGCCCGGATGACATCATTATGACTGTTGGAGCATCCGGGGCATTGAATGTAGTTTTAAAGACCATTCTTGATCCAGGTGACGAAGTTATTATACCTTCACCCTATTTTATGGAATACAACTTTTATGTTGATAATTTTAGTGGTTTACCACGGGTTGTTACTACCAATAAAGATTTTTCCCTTGATTTATCTGCCATAGAAAATGCTATGAATTCAAACACAAAGGCAGTTCTTATCAATAACCCTAACAACCCTTCGGGTGCTGTTTACCCAGAGCAGGATCTGATTGATCTCGGAAAGCTATTAATTCAGCATAGACAACGGCAGGGTAAGTCAGTTTACCTGATATCTGATGAACCCTACAACAAGATAGTATATGACGGAATTAAAACCCCGTCTATCTTTAAAGTTTATAATGAGAGCATGTTGGTAACCTCATTTTCAAAAGACCTGTCTCTTCCTGGGGAAAGGATAGGCTATATTGCAGTTAATCCCGCTATTGAAGACAAAAAAAAGATGATAGATGGTCTGATTTTATGCAATAGAATTCTTGGCTTTGTGAATGCCCCTGCATTGATGCAAAGGCTGATACCATCTCTTTTGAATATCAGCGTTGACATAGGCATTTATCAGCGTAAAAGAGATACCCTTAGCAAGGCCTTAAAAGACGCAGGCTATAATTTCACCCCTCCTGCAGGCACCTTTTATCTTTTTCCAGAAACACCCATGCCGGATGATGTTGCATTTATAAAGGACCTGCAAGAGGAAAATATCCTTGCAGTTCCAGGCTCTGGCTTTGGTGCGCCCGGCTATTTCAGGATTGCCTATTGTGTTGAAGATGACACCATAGAGAGGTCTCTGCCTGGTTTTGCCAGGGTAATGAAAAAATATAAATAGGAACAGTGCAATGTATTCAAAGATACTTCTTTTAAGATTTCCTCCAAAAATAGCGGATAAGGCTATAGCAGTCAATCTGGTTAAAAGATTCGACCTTTCGTTCAATATACTAAAGGCTACAATATACCCCAGGAAAGAGGGAATGATGGTCTTAGAATTAACCGGAACAAAAAGGAACTACAACCTTGGGATTAAGTATCTTAAAAACATTGGTGTCAAGGTGGAAAGCGTAAGCCATGACGTAAGGAAAAATGATGATAAATGTTTTCACTGCGGAGCCTGTACGGCTGTATGTCTTACCGGCGCTTTGTATATTGAAAGACCGCAAATGACCGTAGCATTTAATGAGGATAAATGCAGCGCATGTGAGCTCTGCGTGTTAGCCTGCCCGGCAAAGGCCATGGAGGTAAATTTTGATAGAGGCATATTAGAATAATGTTATGCCCCGCTACATTAATAAAAAATTATTCTTTTTCATCCTGCAAATCTTTTTATCCATACGCTTTTATCAAAAAATAGATTATTTTTTGCATACATTTCTTAGCTATCCGGCTTTAATCGGCTATCTTTTCAGAGGGGTTATTCAAGCATTTATGAGCGCGAATTGCCTTGAAAGGCTTGTGTGGGCTAACACTCTGTCTTTATAAACATCTGCAATTAAAAAAATAAGAAATGATTAAAAATAAGAAAACCATTGCGGTAGCCCTCAGTGGAGGTATTGACAGCTCATGTGCCGCAATTATCCTCCAGGAACAGGGATGGCATCCCATAGGGATTCACCTTATCTTACCTGTAGATAATAGAGAACAAAAAATCAGCAGGGTAAAATCACTTGCAGGCCAATTGAATATCGACCTGCATGTTTTAGATGTCAGGGATTCTTTCAAAAAAAATATCATTGATTATTTTTATAACTCTTATAACCGAGGGCTTACGCCTAACCCCTGTGTTGTTTGTAATGATAAGATAAAATTTGAAGAAATAATTGGGTGGATGGACCAAGCAGGCATTGATTATTTAGCTACAGGTCACTATGCAAGGTTAAGAAAGGGTGAAGATGAAAGATATATTGAATTAATAAGGGCTAAAGACGATCAAAAAGATCAAACATATTTTTTGCATAGGGTAAAAAAATCCCATTTATTACGATCTCTATTCCCATTGGGCGATATGAAGAAGGCAGAAATATATGCCTATGCTAAGCAAAGGGGGTTGACCGAGTATGTCCATAAGGAAAGCCAGGAGGTATGCTTTATTCCAGATAATGACTACAGATCTTACTTTACGAATCGTGAAGAAAGCCAAATATTCTCACATGGAAATATAATAGACCTTGAAGGAACTATACTGGGGGTTCACCCAGGCACGTATGCCTATACAATAGGGCAAAGACATGGTCTTGGGGTATCTTCGCCATACCCTCTTTATGTATATCAAATTAAGCCTGAGACCAATGAAGTTGTTGTGGCGAAAAGGAAAGACCTATTTGGGCGAGAACTCATAGCACAAGATTTTTTATGGAGTAAAGAGCCGTTGGATGAAAAGAGATACAGGGTAAATGCACAAATAAGATATAGGCATAATCCGGCCTCAGGTACACTTACCATCCTTGAAAAGGGCCTTGTTCATTTTGAATTTGATTATCCTCAATGGGCTATAACACCTGGTCAGGCCCTTGTATGTTATGAAGGCGATAGGGTTATCGGAGGGGG
>CAYMVB010000068.1:0-7767 GCA_964393665.1 uncultured Desulfobacteraceae bacterium
CAAGAAAGGAAAAGGGCAGGGACGAAGTGCAGAAGATATGGCAAAGATACGGCACAAAATCCAAATGAACCCTTGAAGTTTCCTAGGCTTTTGTCCTCAAATTTCGATTTAAATGCTATGGGGTAGGTAATACACCTAAAGGCATCGAATGAAGAAAAAATGGATTAAAAGTCATTACAAAGAGGGGCGGGGTTAGTGGTAAGCCTACCCTACCCCTTTATATATTTATATTATAGGCATACATTTTTTAAGCTAGTTTTCAGGTATGTATGATGTATTAAATATTGATTTTATTGATAATCCTCTAATCTAATTGGCTTAATAGGTGCTTAAAAAAACGTAGATTTCTAAAAATGGCAAAAAAGCACCAAAAACAGAGCAAAAAACCTTAAAAATGCATGAAAAAAGGCAATTTTGAATACTTGATTTTATTTCTTAGAAAAATTCACATTTAGCAATAAATTAAGAGTCTTATAATACATACACGGGTGATAAAAAAATAAAGAAAAGTAACGAAATAACACGGAAAATGACTATGTATGGGCAGAGAGAAACTACTGTAATATATAATTATCTGAAATACCAGCCAGGTGGGCTGTAGCCTTATCAGGATTAAAGGTAGTTGACCGGGATGGCTACTCGCGCTTTTTAAATCGCAAAATTAGCAGGGAGGGTCTAATAAATCAAAAAACAAAGTGTTACAATGGATTTAAAACATGTATGAACTAAAAGTCAACGGGCCGCAAGGAATCATGTGCTTTTCAGTATTCCTAATCTAATAATATGGTTCGTATGAGAACATTTCTATGAGTAGTACAGTATGAGTATATTTTTATGAGTATATATTATTTTATAGAATAAAGGATTAAATAGAGAATAAGAGGATAGCCAGGGGGGGTGGTCGAAGGGTGGGGAGTACATAGCAAACCTCATAGGTTCACTCTACCAGATATATTATTTTTTAACTCAATTTGTGATTTTACTATGAAATAGAGAGTACATTTCCACAAAGAGGGCCTCCCAAAATTTTATTTTTTTTATTTGTTCTTTGAAAACAGAATCTATGGTGAGATAATAATCGGGCTGCAATCCTGTCTATTATATTAGAGAGCTTTTATTCTTTGGCAGGTTAATTCTGGATAAATATTGCAAGATAAGGTAGATTTAAATATTTGATCTGATATCTCCTTTCGAAACATTTCTTCTAAATGTGTTTTGGTAGATTTGTCCACATTAGCATATTGTGCATACACCAAACGAATGAGTCTGTCTTCTGGCCCACTTGGTGCGGAATGTTCATTCTCCCATCTTGATACAGTAGCACGGGTTACGCCCATTATCTTCGCAAATTCTTTTATTTTTAAATAAATATTTTTACGAAGAAATTTTATTTCTGATGGAGAAAGTCTATTTGGATTTAAAATAATTTGTTCTCCTATAATTTTTAGTAACTGGTTGGGTTTTGGAATAGAAACGACTTTTTCACCGCAATTATTACATTTCTTTATTTCAACATTTTTTAATATTATATTGTCTAAGCCCGATTCCGTGAATTTGTGTTCTCCACGACTAATAAGAACATCCTCACTACCACAATTTGGGCACATTTTTTTATTATTCATGGTTTAACTCTTTTTTAAAAAATGGTGATCGCCAAGAGTTTACGGGAATCTAAAATGACAGTAATAACGCTGCCCTGATCGTCATCAAGAGTTGTCCCTTCAACTTTATATTTATACTCCTGGTAATTTTCATCATATTCAGGCTGGGAATTTACCTTGCCATTGGAAAATAATAGAAGTAGATCTTGAAAAGTAAAACCTCTCAAAATCATTTGTTCTTTACAATGACCAGTATAAGCAATTTCTAAATCAGCATAGGTTGCAATTTTATTTATAAATTCAGTTGCCTCTTCTGGAGTAAATGGCCTACTTGAAAGATATTCCATCATAAAATATTTTGTCAAGAAAAAAGTAACATAATGTTACATTTTTTTATTATCGACAATTTCGATAAAAACTTTAAAAAAAACTATAAATGTTATTGCTTAGTTTACTTCTCATACTTTTTAAGAAGGTCCTGGATGGCCTCTTCAAGGAGTTTATTTTGACGCTTGCTTTGCTTTATAGCAAGAATTTTAAACTCTTTGATGAGTTTTTCTGAGACTGTAGTATTGAAGAAAACTTTTTTATCCATGATTTAGGAGACTAAAAAAAATGTTTGTTGAAGTCAACAAAAAAGCTTGACACTCAAATTTATCTTGTAGTATTGTTGAAATAACAAATTAACAATTATTCTCTAAACCACAAGCAATGACAATTAAAACTACAATAAACCGCTCAAGATATCTCATGGGGCGACCTATGAGACGGTTGCTTGTGACCGACAGAAGTCTTGAGCGGTTTTTCATTTTTTAGGAAAGGAGGTTAATTATGGGTACCATTTACAAGAGAGGAAACACCTGTTGGCTCAAGTATTACCGCAATGGTAAGCCTTATTATGAATCAACCAAAAGCAACAAAGAAACCGATGCAAAGAAGTTGCTTAAGAAAAGAGAAGGCGAAATATCAGAGGGCAAGCTACCCGGGGTCTATTTTGACCGTGTAAGGTTTGATGAACTGGCCAGCGACTTTTTAACCGATTACAGGATTAATCAGAAAAAATCCCTTGTACGGGCAGAGAGAAGCACAAAACACCTTAAAGGGTACTTTGAGGGCTTTAAGGTATCCTTAATTAGTACGCCCCATATACAGAGCTTCATTGAGGAACGTCAAAATGAAGGGGCAGCTAATGCAACCATTAATAGGGAACTATCGGCCTTAAAACGCATGCTCAACATGGGAGCCAGACAGACACCACCAAAGGTTGACAGAGTGCCTTATATCCCCATGTTAAAGGAAAACAACATACGCAAGGGGTTCTTTGAGCATGGAGACTTTTTAGCCTTGAGGGATTCATTACCCGATTACCTAAAAGGATTTGTAACCTTTGCATATAAGACAGGCTGGAGAGTATCAGAGATAGAAAATCTAACATGGAATCAAGTAGACCTTGACCAAGGCATTGTAAGGCTTGAAACAGGCGAGACAAAAAACGATGAAGCTCGAACCGTTTATCTTGATGAAGAACTGAAAGAAGTCTTTAACTGTCAATGGGAAGCTAGGAAGAAAAATCAAAAGCTGCTGCCCTATGTTTTTCCTAATAGAGATAATGTTGATAAGGTGAAACGATTTGATAAGTCATGGAAAACGGCCTGTAAAGCCTCTGGTGTAGGAATACGTTTATTTCATGATTTTAGACGAACAGCGGTGAGGAATATGGTAAGGGCCAGGATACCCGAGAGGGTTGCTATGATGATAAGTGGCCATAAAACAAGAAGTGTATTTGAAAGATACAACATCGTGAATGATTCTGATTTAAGAGAGGCAGCGCAAAGGCAAGAAAGCTATCTGGAAGGGCTAAAGGGTTACAAAAAAGTTACAAAACCTGCTTTTGGCACCAAAAAAGGGTCTATGCAAAATGCTTAAACCCTTATCACTTATGGTGCCCCCGGCGCGACTCGAACACGCGGCACAGGGATTAGGAATCCCTTGCTCTATCCACCTGAGCTACGGGGGCCGTAAAGTTCTTTTTAATTGTTATTGCGTTTTACTGCAAGAAAAAATAGTGTAAATAGATATTATTCGGTGTTATCAAAAACCTTGCCCGGGTCTGTGCGTAATTTATCGAGCTTGGATTCAAATTCGGGCCCCAAATGAACACCCATCTGCTGGGCCCTTTTTTTTGCATCAAGGCCAATATTTCTCGTATCCTTATAGAAGGTGTCGTTTTTTTTAGATTTAGGGTTGTATGAATTTAACCTATCCTGTTCTGAGGCATGAAAGGTAACCCGTGAAACCAATTTCTTTAAATCTTTTCCCTTGCATTTTGGGCATGTAATGTCCTTTTCCTCTTCGCTCGCGAGCAGAAGGTGTTGAAATCTAAAGCCACATGATTTACAATCAAACTCATAGATCGGCAAATCCTACCTCCTGTAAACTATCTTTGCATTTTTCATTTTAAAAAGACTATGGCTATTTCTATGAAAAATTTTTTTTCATCAGTTCGCCTAATTCTTTTGCCCTGTTTGTGGCTGCCTCCACAGCATTTATCAGCGTAGTCCTAAGCCCACCTTGCTCTAAGGTGTGCAATCCTGCTATAGCAGTTCCCCCTGGTGATGTCACCTTATCTTTTAGCTGACCTGGGTGCTCTTTTGTTTCAATCAATAATTTGGCAGCCCCTAATACCGTTTGACTTGAAAGAAAAAGGGAGTCATCCCTTGCGAGGCCCATTTTTACACCAGCATCGGCCAAGGCATCAACAATTAAAAAAATGTAGGCGGGCCCGCTACCGCTTAAGCCTGTAATAGCATCCATCAGCGACTCTTCAATGATCACACTCTTACCCACAGAGTCAAATATGGCCTTGGCCACCTGAAGGTCATTTTTGAGTACATGGCTGCCGGGGGCTATAGCAGACGCTCCTTCCTTAACAGAGGCAGCTATATTGGGCATAACCCTAATAAGACGGAGCTCCTTGTTTAAGCAGGATTCAATGTAGCTTAAAGGAACACCAGCCGCTATTGATATAATAATTTTAGATGAGTCTAAATAATCGTTCGTTTCTTTGAGAATCTTAGTCATGATTTGGGGTTTTATGGCATAAATTATTATATCCGATAATTTTACTACATCAGTATTATTTGTTTTACTTGTTATGCCATAGTTTTCCCTTGCTAGTTTGAGTTTGTCACTTCGAATATCCGAACATATAATATTTTCCGGAACGGAGGATCTGGAATGTATGAGGCCATCTATAAGCGCCTCTCCCATATTTCCGGTGCCTATTATCCCAATCTTTTTTTCTTTTAACATAGAAATGCCCCCTCTTACTCACTTGAAAATTTAGAGATACATAAAATCATTCGAATAGATTGTCCATATTTTTGGTTTACCCCGACCGCAGAAAGCCACGGCTTTAGCCGTGGATGAATGCGCCTATAGTCGGGATGTCGCACTACTAAGCCCCGCCATTCGCGAAGCGAATGGGCGAAACCAAGTGGTGCCACGGGCTTGCCCGTGAGGCTCCACCTGTAACCCTTACTGGTACTGGGAAATGAGATCAATAATGTCAGGATAATCTATCCCTAACTCCCTGACCTTTTTAACAGTTGGTACTCCGTCATGTGTCCATCCCCTTCTTTTATACGTAGCGTCTTTGAGGCTTTCGTACTGAGCTTCCCTGTATTTCCTTAAGGCCTTAAGTTTTTCCTCGGTACCCTTTCCTTCTGGGTCAAGTATATGTAATTCTTTGAGCTGGGTATCATATCTGTCTATACGTGATTCATATTCCTCTTTTGTGACCGGGCCCATTGACCTGTATGGTATAGTATCATGCTCTCTTCTTCCAAAACCCTGCCTCAAGTTAAATATCCTTTGAAAGTTGTAAACCTTTTCACTCATTTTTATTAATTCGTCTGAATTAACATGTATCCCTGTTACGGCAGAAAAGTAGTCGACATACCATTCGACATGCTTCATTACCTTTGCAGGCTCGGGAGTGCTGCTGTTATCCTCAGGCACGATATCATTCCAGGGGAGTTTGCAAAGCCCGTTAAGACCAAACCATGTTCTCCACATTGGAAACCAGTAAAGGGCCTCGGCCTTTTGTTCAAACGTAGGCATAAAATTGTTGACCATATCCAGGAATATCAGCCATGCCTCGTCGTGTTGCGGTCCTTTTAGTGTCAGGCCATAGCCACCTTGTTGCGCAAGGGATTCTTTGGTCATATATTCGGAAAATTCAAGTCCCTTAGATTCCATGCCAATATCTTGAACTATTTTAGGATCGGCGCCATATTCTTTTATAAAGATGTCCTTCATTTTTCTGATACCTTGGCCTACTATACCCCCAAACCCTTCACCCCTAGCTATCTGGTGTAGTAGTTCCAGGGCTGCTTCTTTATTGCCAAACCTTAACTCAAGCCCACCAGTAATTTTTTTATTTATAATGCCCATTTCATAACATTCCATTACAAATGCTATTGCAGTGGCAACGGATATAGTATCTAAGCCATAGGTGTCGCAATAGAAATTAACCTCGGTAACAAAATCAGGGTCATATATCCCCCAATTGGAGCCGCAACCCGCAATCGTTTCATATTCAGGGCCGTCTACCCAAACCTCTTGCCCTTTATAAGATCCAGTCTTTAAAGCGAAACCCTTTATTGTATGGGAACACGCCACTGAGCAACCCATCCAACACCCGTCAAAGCCAGGGTCAAATTTGCTTCGGAAGACCTCCTTACCTAGCTTCTGCGCTTCTGGGTGACTTCCATACTTATAATTTTTAGTAGGCAATAGATCATAATCGTTCATAATGGTAACTAAGTGTGTTGTTCCTATTTTTGCCATTTCATTCTGCTTTGGGTCAAGAGTTCTTATCTCTTTGGTGTATGCCCTCCCAGCCTTTTTTAATCTTTCTAAATCATCCGGATGATTTATGTCCGCGCTCATATTAGAAAATTTGACTACAACGGCTTTTATCTTCTTGTCGCGAAAAACAGTCCCGGTGCCGCCACGGCCAGCCTGTTTGTAATGAAATGATTTACGCGCGTTATCAAACCATGAGAAATTAAGGCAGCCTATAAGCGCATGTTCCGCCCCATATCCAGCTGATATAGATGAAATCGCCTTAAGGTTTCCCTTGCTGTATTTATTACCCAATGCAGGTCCAAGCAGGTGAGTATCTGAGGGGAATCCCTCAGCGTCCTCTATAGTTACGATTCCCTCGTCGCCATCTATAACTATAACTATATCCTTTTCAGCCTTGCCTTGAATCTCCAGCGCATCCCAACCCGCAAATTTAAGATATGGTCCGAAATATCCCCCTACATTGGAGTCAATAATGGATCCGGTTTCAGGCGATACCGTAACTACTATGCTTTTTCCACTACCAGGAAAAAGGGTGGTTCCCCCAAGGGGGCCGCAGGCTACGCATATTTCATTATCCGGCTCGTTCCACTCAATTTTTCCCTTCTTAGCATTCCACAGCAGCCATAAACCAAAACCACGACCACCGGTAAATGTCTTTTTCATCTCGTCTGTTACCGGTTTACTCGTAATTATATTATCAGATACATTGACGTACAAAGTTCTGTTGTTATACCCTTTTTCAATTGGGCTAAGCGGATATTCAAATCGTTTCCAAACCAACGAATCATTACTCTCAACAAAGCTGCTAACCATTTTAACCTCCCTAATCATTTATTAATTTGCCTCTATCAGATAAAGACACTCTTTTGCCTTTCTGACGCCAGACAATGTTTATATAATAATCTTGATCCCCGTTAAAAAGGTCTCATAAAGAGAATTAAGGGCAAACCATATTCGAAAAAGGTCAATTTTGGTTAATCCCATTGATGATTCTAATGAGGTGCCCGTAGATCCTTCTCAAGGAATTTTATTCGATCCCTTGCCAGGTCAATTCGTTTTTTATGCTCAGGCCGACCATATTTGATAAAGTATCTGTAGGCCTCAATTGCATTGGCCTTATCGCCTGAATTATCCAATATAATTGCTTTATTTAAGTAGGCCTTAGGGTCCTTTGGGTTTAATTCTATCACGTTATTAAAATCATCGATAGCCTTATCAAGCTCACCCTTTTGGCTATATGCAGTGCCTCGGTTATAATATACATTGGCATTTCCCTTGTTGATCTCTATTGATT
>CAYMVB010000069.1:0-6149 GCA_964393665.1 uncultured Desulfobacteraceae bacterium
TCGATTACCTTGATAAGTTTCATGAGTTCTACCGGTTCTGAATTACCAAGGTTAAATATCTCGTATTTAAAGGGATTACTTAAGGCGGATGTGGTACCATTGACAATGTCGTCTATATAGGTAAAATCCCTTTTCATTTTTCCGAAGTTGTAAATATGTATAGGCTCACCCCTTAGTATAGCTCTGGTAAAAAGAAAAAGGGCCATATCCGGTCTGCCCCACGGTCCATATACGGTAAAAAACCTCAGGCCGGTTAGTGGTATATTAAATAAATGGCTGTATGTGTATGCCATTAACTCATTTGATTTTTTGGTCGCTGCATAGAGTGAAATTGGTGTATCAACATTATCTTCAACGCTGAAGGGGAGCTTTTTGTTATTACCATAAACAGAGGATGATGACGCATAGACAAAGTTATTTACAGGGTATTGCCTAGCCATCTCCAATAGGTTGAGAAATCCCTTTATATTGCTTTCCTGATAAATAAAGGGATCTTCCATGGAATACCTTACACCTGCCTGGGCAGCTAAATGGCATACCCTTTCTATTTTGTAATTAGAGAATATATTTTTCAGAACATCAAGCTCTTTTATGTCTTCATGGTAAAAGGTAAAATTTTGCTTGGGAGTTAGTTGGCCAAGCCTGGCCTTTTTCAACGATACATCGTAATAAGGATTAAGGTTGTCTATTCCAATTACCTCAAAATCATTCTCCAGCAAATATTTTGCTACATGAAAACCTATAAAGCCAGCTGCGCCTGTAACGAGTATTGTAGGTTTTTTTTTGGCCATAGAATCCTTTATCTATTGAGCATGATGTTATTATGTTTTTAGTTTATGCCTGTAAACAAAATATAAAAGGCTTATGTTCATCATATTCTATGATCTGTAACCTGCATTTATCTTAATATAGTCATATGTAAGGTCACAGGTAGTGATTTTTTCCTTAAAGGAACCCTGATTTAGATTAATAGTAATGGTAATATCTTTGCTTTTCATTTTTTTTGCGGCTTTAATCTCTTCGTCCTTTCCTACCATTAAGCCGTTCTCGACTATTTTTACCCCTTCAATCCATATGTGAACCATGTCTTCCTTCATGGTTATTCCAGATCTGCCCAAGGCTGCCATAATTCTTCCCCAGTTAGGATCCTCGCCAAATACCGCTGTTTTTACTAAGGGAGAGTTGGCAACGTTCCTTGCCGCTTTATTAGCCTCATCTTGACTTGCTGCGCCGTTCAGTTCAATTATTATTGCCTTTGTTGCACCCTCGCCGTCCTTTGCAATCATATAGGCAAGGCTCCCCATTGTTTCTCTCAGATTTGACTCAAACTCCTTTAATTCTTTCCCTTCAGGTATCTTATTTTCTGCAAATCCATTTGCCATAATTAAAACCATATCATTTGTGCTTGTATCCCCATCGACAGTAATGCGGTTAAATGTATTCTCTGCTGCGGATCTGAATAGTGGTAATAATGACTCAATCTCGATGTTTATGTCTGTAAGTATGAAGGAGAGCATGGTGGCCATATTTGGCATAATCATGCCGGCTCCCTTGGCAAGGCCTAATACGCAGTATTTTTTTCCGTCTATCTCACCTTGTGTATAGGATATTTTGGGGAATGAATCTGTAGTCCTCATAGCATCTGCAACCGAGTAAAAGCCGTCTGGAGACAGCCTTTTTATGAGATTAGGGATAGCCTTTTCTATAAGGTTTACAGGCAGATAGGAACCAATGACACCTGTTGAGGCAACAGCCATTTCCTCTGCCTTTATTTCTAATTGTGTAGCACTCAAATTTGCCGTTAGCAATGCATCTTTTAATCCCTGTTCGCCTGTGCAGGCATTGGCGTATCCAGTGTTGATAATGATACCCCTTAAAAATCCCCTTTTGATATTTTTTTGAGTAAGGATTACAGGCGCAGCCTTAACCGTGTTCGTTGTAAATACGCCGGCTGCCACTGCAGGTCTTTGAGAAAATATAAGCGCGAGGTCTTTTTCCCCATTTTTTTTTAGGCCTGCACTGACAGCAGAGCCTGAAAATCCTGGTACAAAATAGGTAGTATTTTTATTCATCTTCCACAACAGTGTTTATATTTTTTCCCACTACCACATGGGCAGGGATCATTTCTTCCAACCTTGGGGACCTTTCTCCTGATAGTTTGAATTCCTCCATCTCCACCATGGCTTAGTACAATATTCTTTTTAGGCAAACGAACAGGGGGTGGTTTTTCATCTATGGTGAGCCTAATCCTGAAAAGGGTTTTAAGGGTATTTTCTTTTATGTTGTCTACCATGGATATAAACATACTGTAACCTTCCTTCTGGTATTCCTTCAAGGGGTCCATCTGTCCATATCCCCTTAGACCTATTCCCTCTTTTAGTCTGTCCATGGAAAGAAGGTGGTCCATCCATAACTCATCAACTGCCTGCAGCATCGCAATCTTTTGCAAGAAAAGAAATGCCTCTGGATCGGTGTCCTTCTCTTTTTGTTTATAGATATGTAAAATTTCATTTTTTAGCCTTTCGATCAACTTATCCTGGGTAAAGGTATTTATTTCTTCCTTTGTGAAACGAGGAAATAGACCAAATATGCTTTGTATTCTATCCGTGAGGGCGGATATGTTCCATTCCTCTTGAGATACCTTGGAGTCAGTGTTATTTAACACTGCATCCTCTACTACCTCTTCAATCATACCCTCAATGGCCTCAATCAGTCCCTCACCTTTGAGTATATCTCTTCTCTGACTATAGATTACCTTTCTCTGCTGATTCATTACATCATCATATTCGATGAGGTTTTTTCTAACATTGAAGTTGATTCCCTCGACTTTTTTCTGGGCCCCTTCGATTGCCCTTGATATTATACCATGTTCTATCGGCTGGCCCTCTTCCATGCCAAATCTGTCCATTACAGAGGCAATTCTCTCAGAGCCAAATATCCTCATAAGATCATCTTCTAAGGATAGATAAAATCGTGAGGAACCAGGGTCACCCTGACGTCCTGAACGGCCTCTTAACTGGTTATCAATTCGCCTGCTTTCATGTCGTTCCGTCCCAAGGATATGCAGACCGCCGAGTTCTGGCACGCCGTCGCCCAATACTATATCAGTTCCTCTACCTGCCATATTTGTAGATATTGTAACTGTTCCACTTTGTCCTGCGTTGGCTATAATTTCTGCCTCTCTTTCATGATTTTTTGCATTTAAAACCTGGTGTTTGATCCCCTCCTTCTTTAGCATTTTACTAAGCATTTCTGATTTTTCTATTGATATTGTGCCAACCAGGATTGGCTGTCCCTTATCATGCAGTTGTTTGATTTCTTGTGCAGCAGCATTGAATTTTTCTCGCTCTGTTTTATAAATAACATCGGAATAATCATGTCTGATCATTTTTTTGTGGGTTGGAATCACTGAGACATCAAGGTCGTATATTTTTTTAAATTCTGGAGCCTCTGTGTCTGCTGTTCCTGTCATGCCGGCAAGTTTTTTATACATCCTGAAGTAATTTTGGAATGTTATAGTTGCAAGTGTTTGATTTTCCTCTGCAACCTTGACCCCTTCCTTTGCCTCAACAGCCTGATGCAGGCCATCGCTCCATCTTCTTCCTGGCATGAGCCTGCCAGTGAATTCATCGACAATGATAACCTGGCCATCTCTTACAACGTAATCAACATCCTTATTAAAAAGCCAATATGCCTTTATAAGCTGCTGTGCGGAATGCATTCTTTCCGATGCCTGCGAGTATTGTTCCTCTAGCTCACGTTTTTTCTTTTTTTTCTCCCTGAAGTTTAAATCAGGATCCGTTTCTATCTTCTCTATGCCCTCGTCAAGGTCAGGTATAATAAAGGCGTCATTTTGTGCCCCTGATAACAATCTTAGACCCTTATCCGTCCAATGCACACTATGATCCTGTTCCTCTATTACACAGAATAGCTCTTCGTCCAGGGATGGAAGGCTTTTCTGGGACGAAAGCATAGACTCTAGTCTATCAATTCTTTTCTTTAGTATTGGCTCTCTTGCTATAATATCGAGAAAACGAGGGTTTTTTGGGCTGCCCCTTTTTACCTGAAGAAGGAGCTCAATTAAGTTATCATCGTCTGGGCCTTTTTCCATCATTGTCTCTGCCTCATCAAGGATATCTCTCATAAGTTTGTCCTGGTGTTTTTTGAGGTTTAAGATTAATGGTTTTATATCTGCATAAACTTCATCTTCGCTATGTTCAACGGGGCCAGATATTATAAGCGGAGTTCTTGCCTCATCAATAAGAATGCTGTCCACCTCATCAACTATTGAGAAATTTAGATCTCTCTGGACGCATTCTTCGAGAGAATACTTCATGTTATCTCTCAAATAGTCAAATCCAAACTCGTTGTTCGTGCCATATGTTATATCTGCATTGTAGGCATCCTTCCTATTTCTATCATCCATGTCATGCAAGATAGTGCCTACAGATAGTCCTAAGAGATTATATATACCACCCATCCATTCCGCATCTCTCCGGGCTAAATAATCATTAACAGTAATAAGGTGGCAGCCTTCTCCTGAAAGGGCGTTTAAATATAAGGGGAGGGTTGCAGCCAGGGTTTTGCCTTCCCCTGTTTTCATCTCTGCAATATTTCCCTGATGAAGAACAATGCCTCCTATAAGCTGAACGTCAAAGTGTCTCATGCCTAATGTTCTAACAGAGGACTCTCTGACCGCCGCAAAGGCCTCGGGAAGTAGGTTATCTAAAGACTCCCCATTTGCTATTCTCTGTTTAAACTCGGCAGTTTTGCCTCTAAGCTGAGAATCACTGAGCCCTTTGAAAGATGGCTCCAATTCATTAATTTTCGTTACTAGTGGAGCAAGTTTTTTTAGCTCTCGCTCGTTCTTGCTTCCAATAAAATTTTTAAAAAATTTACCTATCATGTAAAAGCTTCCTTTTCCTGGTCCCTTTATTTTGATTAAATCTTTATAGAGAAAAATTCAAGTAGCAAATACAAAACTATTTTTTGTATGGATAAAATTGGCAGGGGATATGAAAATGGGTTAGTATGATTATATGAATATCAGTTGAGGATGTAACGGAAAGGATTAACAGGTACACTGCTTAAAAGTACCTCGTAGTGAAGGTGAGGGCCTGTGCAGCGGCCACTGATGCCTACTTCACCAATTATATCGCCTCTTTTAACTAGGTCTCCCTTTTTAACTCGAAATTTATGCAGATGCGCATATCTTGTCTTCATGTTATATCCGTGATTTATGACAATCACTTTTCCATAATTTCCTTCTTTGCCAACGGACACCACTATACCGTCAGCAGGGGTAATGACTGGTGTACCGACTTTAGTCGCTATATCTATGCCTTTATGAAATTCCCTTTGTTTTGTAAATGGTGATACTCTATAACCAAATCCTGATGTCAGCCATCCATCTACTGGCTTTATGGAGGGCGTGCAGGACAAAATCGATTTTTGTTCTTCAAAAAAATTGTTTAGTTCTTTTTGGGATATTGAAGTAACAACGATTTCGTTTTCAACATTTTCCAGGGCTGCATGCATTTCCCGAACTAACCCCTCATGGACTTCATCTATTTTATAATCGGATTTAAGTGTGGTATCGATCGAGCCCCCAACGGATAAAATTTGGTCTTCTTCTTTAGACGGATTTATGTTTGTGAGGGACTTTAACTTGCGATCAAATTCCTGTATCCCTGCTATTTTTTGATTGACGGCGCTTATTTTCTCTGTCAGTGCGACGAGCTGGGTCTTTTGAAACTTATTCTCTTCTTTTAAAGTCAACAATTCAGAGGCCTGACCTTTAATTTTAGTGTAATCTCTTATGATATATCCGATCCCAAGTGCCATGCAGAGAAAAAAAAGGATTGAGAACGATAGTAATCTTTTAGAGACACTTATTTTTCTTACCTTATTTGTTGGCCCTGGCAGAAATATTATGGTCAGTTTTTTTGACGCCATAAAATAGACTTGTTAATTAATTTATGTAAATTATTTGGAGGCGGCAATCGGATTCGAACCGATGTAAAACGGTTTTGCAGACCGCTGCCTTAGCCACTTGGCTATGCCGCCTTTTTGGAGCGGGAAACCGGGCTTGAACCGGCGACCGTCACGTTGGCAACGTGATGCTCTACCAACTGAGCTATTCCCGCCTT
>CAYMVB010000070.1:0-18076 GCA_964393665.1 uncultured Desulfobacteraceae bacterium
ATTTAAAGATTGTCCTGAAGTTACTAAAATGCACACCTACAAGCTCCTTGCACGAGTATTGAATGAACAGTGTAATGTCAATGTCTCAGATGATTCTACCCGGGTTGAAGTGAAAAAACCAAAAGATATACCATCTGATTCTCTTCAAAATCCTTCAGACCCGGATGCCACGTTCAGTGGTCATAAAGGACAGGGTTATAAGGTCCAGGTAATGGAGACCTACACAGATACAGAAGACGAAGAGATGAAGGCTGCGAGTCTAAACTTAATTACCCATGTTGAAGTTGAAAGGGCCTGCCAGAGCGATGCAAAATCTCTAATCCCCGCTATTGACTCTACAAAGGCTCGCGGGCTCAGCCCAAAAAAGATCATGGCCGATTCCCTCTATGGAAGCGATGACAATTATGAAGATGCCAAAGAGATGGGAATAGATGTGATCTCACCGGTAAAGAAAAGTTCTGAAAAGGGCACTATCAATCTAAAGGACTTTACGTTTTCGGAAGATGGTCATGTGCAAAATTGTCCGAAAGGGCATAAACCTGTGCTCAAGAAGAAAAAGAAAACCAGATTTACACAGGCCTTTTCTATTCAAACCTGCTCTCAATGTACATTGACAGATCAATGCATCGTCCGGCCTGGCAAAAAATACCATTATCTCGGTTATGAAGAAAAGGCCATGCGCTTAGCTAGGAGAAAAGCCATAGAGGAAACTGCCGAGTTCAAAGAACAATACCGATGGCGTGCTGGCGTGGAGGCCACTATGTCTGAATATGACAGACGAACAGGAGTCAAGCGCCTTCGGTTCCGTGGCATAGATGCTGTACGTTTCTGTGCCATTCTTAAGGCTGTAGGTATAAACCTTTTTAGGGCTACAGCTATTCGAGGAAGGGTGAATCCCTGTAAAACGGCCAATCAGGCGGCTATGCCCAGTCTGAATCAGATATATTCAATTTTCAAAGAACTTTTTGGGCTCCTTGGAGCCACATGTAAAATAAATTTCTCATTTAGGTCTATGATTATGAGTATATGCTCATAATTTTGCCTAAGATCACTTTTGACTTTTTGCGAGTTCGTCAATGTTCAAGGTTTAAGGTTTAGCTATAATTCCTAAGGCCTCAGGGTACATCTCTCTTCTCAGGCACAAAAGTACTCCATCATTATCATGGGGTGCAGATAACAGTAAGAATTATGCTGGCAATTGTGTTTTTAGTTTATCATGGTTAGGTTTTTAGGGGCACCGTATTAAAGAATTTAGCTGTTATATCATTAATGTTATCAACTTACGATTTACATACATTATAGCCTTTGGTTAGGTCTGTCATTCTTTTACTTATTGAAACCATAAACATGAGTAAATTTTACCTTTCACTAGCTTTATCTCTCTTTCAGGATGATGTTTAAAGGGTAAATGTGTTATTGATTAAACAATGTATTCAGGTTGTAGTTATCTTTTAGGGTAACAATAACCATACTTATTTTCAGGGACTAAATCATTTTTTTATAATAATATGATATACTTATTTTATGGTAACACAAAACCCAGGGTTATATATTCATATACCCTTCTGTAAGACGAAATGCCCGTATTGCGCCTTTTACTCTGTGGTAACCACCTCCCTTATCCCGAGATATGTGTCTGCCCTGGAAAAGGAGATTGTGCTTTACAAGGAAGACTTCGACCGTTTTGACACTCTCTATATAGGTGGAGGCACGCCGACGTCACTGGATATTAAAGATCTTGAAAAAATTATTGATCATATTTTTAAGAATCTTAGCTTTGCACATGACTCAGAAATAAGCATTGAGGCAAATCCTGGAGATCTCAACCGAGAAAAAATCAAGGGCTTAATAAAACTTGGTTTTAATAGAATTAATGTAGGCGCCCAATCATTCAATGATAAAGATTTGATGTATTTAGGTAGAAGGCATACTGCGCTCGAATGTAAAAACGCACTACAAAATTTGAGGACCCTTGGATTTAATAATGTAGGCCTTGATTTAATGTACGAGCTTGAGGGGCAAACATTAAAGGAATGGCTTGAAACCCTTAATCAGGCTATTAAATTTAAGCCTGAACATCTCTCGTGTTACGAATTGACCTTTGAACAAGGCACGCCTTTCTGGAAAATGAAAGAGCAGGGCAAAATAAAGCCATTGCCTGAGGAAATGGGGCGTGAGTTTTTTCTCAGTACATCTGAATTTCTTGAGGGAAATGGTTATATTCATTACGAGATCTCCAATTTTGCTAGGGAGGGGGCATTTTATTCAAGGCACAACTGGAAATACTGGAAACACACTCCATACTTAGGCTTGGGGCCCTCTGCACATTCATTTAAAGACGCTTCCCGCTGGTGGAACTTTCGATCAATAAGAAAGTATTGTGACGTCCTTGAAAACAAAAAGATCCCCGTAGACGGTCGCGAAAATTTGACAAAAAAACAACTTCAACTTGAATCAGTTAGCTTGGGCTTAAGAACCAATGAAGGGGTTGATATGGGTAAAATAAGTAACACTACAAAAGTGAGAAATAGGATTTCAGAACTTGAAAATAAGGGCTTTATCACAAGAAAAGATCAGCGAATTATCCCCACTAAAAAGGGTTTTCTCGTAGCGGACACTATGCCTCTCTATCTCTTGCCAGATTAATGGCAAAAGAAGGCTTATATTTTCGGAAATCATCTTGAAGTATTTGTACTGTATATGTAAAATATGCCTAAAAAAATACTGCAAACTGTAATTCCGGTAATAGTATCGTAAAATGAAGAGATAAACTTTTTTAGTTACCATGATATTTATGTAGTGATTTCTCCTCATCTTATTGTAGGATTCAAACATTTAAAAAATTAGCATAAAGAAACATTCAGATAAATATTAACGCTCAATATACAGCAAGGAATAAAAATAACAATAATGAAATCAAAGAATCGTCATTTCACCTACTCAATACCTTGGAATTTAATGCTTATTACTTTAGGCGCATTTGTTTTCGCTATTGGCCTGAAGGCAATTGCCATACCTCATGGTTTTATTACTGGTGGTATTTCAGGGCTGGGACTTTTTCTCTACTATACCTTCAAATTAATAACTCCCGGCATATGGTATTTTGCCCTTAATATACCACTCTTTATTGTTGGCTGGCTTTATATCAGCCGCCGGTTCTTTCTTTACAGCCTTTATGGCATGGCGGCCTTAACTGCAGCTATTGATTTAGTCCCATTTCATTTTCCCATAGAGGATCATATTCTTGCTGTACTCGCAGGGGGCACTTTTTTGGGGGCCGGATCCGGGATAATACTAAGGTCTCTTGGTTCTGCCGGGGGAAGCGATATTGTTGCCGTAATCCTGAATCAGAAATTTAATATTCCCATAGGAAAATTTTTCTTTTTATTCAATTTAATCCTCTTTTCAGTTAGCCTGTTTTTGATGAAGGTAGATCTTGTGCTTTATTCAATGGCTTTAGCCTTTGTCAGTTCAATGGTCATGGAATATTTTCTTGGTATGTTCAACCAGCGCAAAATGATAATTATTATATCTGAAAACTCTAATCGGATAGCAGATGATATCATGAAAAAGCTCCATCGAGGCATAACCTTTCTTGAGGGTCGTGGCGCTTATACAAGCGAACGCAAAGAGATAGTCCTTACTGTTGTAAATAACTTCCAGCTCAAGCAATTGGAGGAGATAGTCTTTGGCATTGACAGCAATGCTTTTTTTATCACGGAAAACACATTCAGCGTATTCGGTAAAGGATTTTCCAATCGCAAGGTATATTAACCCTTTATAGCTTTGTATGGTAAAAGCTCAAATCTTAAATACCATTGCCAATATATAAGCCATAAGGTGATCTTAGGGCTTTGAAATTATGAATAATATCTGCGCCGGAGAAAAAATTATTCACCACAGAGTCACAGAGATCACAGAGATTTTATTTGTTTTGCGCCGGAGAAGTGAGATTTACCCTGAAGGCCGAGCAAATATAGCTAAACCTTAAACCTTAAACATCGAAAATCGAAAATCGAAAATCGAAAATCGAAAATCGAAAATCGAAAATCGAAAATCGAAAATTAAACATTAACCTGGATGTACCCCGAGGCCCATGTAGTATTACTCATCATTGATCTCTGCCCGGTGGAATGTTCAGCATATTCCACCGGGACCTCTAGTCTCTGACTGCTGGCCTCTGATAGCTGACCTCTGACTCCTGTTTCCCGAATCGACAGCCTTGTTTTTCTCTATGGCGCTGCAGTGATATAGATTTCTCCATCCCTCAAAGTACAAAAATGAAAGACTTCAAAGATTGAATTTACGATTCAAGACCCTCACATATAAACTGCATATTACTGCGATTTTGAAAAATACTATATATATGGTTGAATATCAGATAAAATAAATGTTAAATACAATTATCTTACCTTTAGCCATATAGTTAGTTGTTTGGAATTAGATCATATTTGTATCTTAAAAATTATCTTTTAAACATAAATACTGGAGGAGGCGTCTGATGAATGGAAAGAGATCTTTGGCTGGTCTTATTTTAGTGCTAATTATATTGTTACATAATGCCTGTGCATTTTTGGCAGGTGGCGCAGCAGGCATAGGGGCCATAGCATTTATTGGAGGGGAGTTGAAATCAACTGAAGAGGTGTCTTTAGACACAGCATGGAATGCTACTATAAAGGCTATTGATGAAATGGAATTTACTGTAGAAAGCAAGAATAAAGACGCTTTTTCAGCAGAATTGATAGGGGTGATTGCCAGCGGAAAGCAGCTAACTATAAACCTTAAAAAGGAGTCTGATAGGTTTGTTGAAATAAGAATACGGGTCGGGTTTTTTGGGAATGAATTTCTATCACAGAGAATACTTGAAAAAATTCGAAAAAATTATTGATATGGTTAATTTTTATCAGCCTTGAAAAGAGAAACAAAGGCGCTTTGGGGGATTGTTACTGAGCCAATCATCTTCATCCGTTTTTTCCCTTTTTTTTGTTTTTCGAGAAGTTTCCTCTTTCTTGTGATATCTCCTCCATAACATTTGGCTGTTACATCCTTCCTGAAGGGTGATATTGTAGAGCGGGAAATAATGGTGCCGCCTACTACTCCCTGGATGGGAATTTTAAAAAGGTGTCTTGGGATTTCTTCCTTTAGTCTTTCACAGGCCTGAACGGCTCGAGATCTTGCCCTATCTTTGTGTACAATTTGTGAAAGTGCATCTATCCTTTCTCCATTCACAAGGATATCCAATTTTACAAGATCATTCTCTCGATAGTCTAGGAGCTCATAATCAAATGATCCGTATCCCTGGGTAACTGTTTTAAGTTGGTCATAAAAATCATAGATAATCTCTGCTAAAGGCATATCAAAACGTATCTCCATTCTGCCGGGGAAAGGATAATTGATTTTGGAATTTACCCCTCTTCGCTCAAGACAAAGCTGCATCACTACACCCATATAGCGGTCTGGGATAAAAATACTTGCTCTAATGTAAGGCTCCATAGCCTTTTCAATAGTTGCAGGGTCAGGATAGTAAAGTGGATTATCTATTTTGATTGTTTCCCCATTGGTTAATAAAAAATGATACTGTACAGTAGGGACTGTCATGATGATATACTGATCAAATTCCCTTGAAAGCCTTTCCTGCACTATCTCCAAGTGTAATAGGCCAAGAAAACCACAGCGGAAACCCATACCTAATGCAGCTGAAGAGTCTTTTTGGAAGACAAGGGCCGCATCGTTAAGTTTATATTTGTCAAGGGCATCAGAAAGCTCTTGGTAGTCTTCGGAGGAAACAGGGTAAACTGAGGAAAATACAACAGGCTTAACCTCTTTGAAACCGGGTAATGGCTTAGGTGTTGGATTTGAATCCAGGGTTACGGTATCACCTATTCTAACATCACTGACTGTCTTAATGCCCGCAATTATATAACCCACCTCACCTGGTGAAAGTGTTCGCCTTGGCTCCCTGGCAAGACGAAAGATACCAATTTCTTCAATCTTATATGTGGCTCCATTAGAAACAAAGCGAATTCTATCATTTTGATGGATTTGACCTGAAAAAATTCTGCAGCTCACAATAGCACCCCGGAAGGAGTCATAAAATGCATCAAATATCAATGCCTTTAACGGATCATCTTCATTTCCTGAGGGGGGTGAAATTTGATTGACTATAGCCTCCAAAACATCGTTGACGCCTGTGCCTTCTTTTGCGGAGCAAAGAATAGCCGTTTCCGGGTCTAGACCAAGATCTGATTCAATTTGAGCTTTTACACCCTCTATGTCTGCAGAAGGGAGGTCTATTTTATTGATTACCGGGATAATATAAAGATCATGTTCTAGCGCAGCGTATAGATTTGCTAAGGTTTGGGCCTCTACCCCCTGAGCAGCATCAATGAGTAGAAGCACCCCTTCACAGGATGCGAGGGCCCGGGATACCTCATAGGAAAAGTCTACATGCCCAGGTGTATCTATTAAATTGAGCTCAAATTTTTTGCCACTTTTACTGGTATATGGGATTGTAATGGCCTGGCTCTTGATAGTAATTCCCCTTTCCCTTTCGATATCCATATTATCCAATATCTGGTCTCTAAAATTTCTATCGGTTACCATGCCACTCATCTGGATAATTCGATCCGCAAGGGTTGATTTACCATGGTCAATGTGGGCTATTATGCTAAAATTTCTGATATTCTTCATATGCCTGATTTTTATACTAAAAACGGAAACCTCTGTTAAAATACTAAGATAATATGGTAAGGTCCTGACAAAGGGAATTGCATAAGCAATCTAACAGATCCTAAAGATTTCTGCAAATAAAGAAAAGTATCCGTGCTCGTATTTATAAAATTTTGCCATGCACATAATTGGTAATAATCCCTTATGATGTTTCTAAACATAAGCATAGCGGTGGACAATTTTGGATAGAGAAAAAAATACGCCTAAAGTAGGCGTTGTTTTTTCATCAGGGTTTTTCGGCTTTTTTGCCCATGCGGGGTTTCTGTCTGCCATTCGGGAACTTAAGATTCAGCCATCAGGTTATTCCGGGGCAAGCTCAGGCGCAATTATTGCAGCCATGGCGGCATCTAAAATGAGCCATGAGGAAATTAAAAACATTTTATTCTATTATGAGGATTCCAGGTGTTTTTCCTTGTCTTTTAAAAAGTTTTTATATATTTGATAATGCTCAGTATTTTCATATTTAATGGGTTCTACCGGTATATTGTCAAAGCTATAGATTTCTGCATTACGGCATGACATAATGATGGGAGAATGTGTTGCAACAATAAACTGGGCATGGCCTGCCTCACCCATGTCGGTTAGTATCTGTAACAATCCTATCTGGCTCTTTGGCGATAGGGCTGTCTCGGGTTCATCTAAGAAGTAGACGCCCTTTATCTGGTATCGCTTCCTGAAGAATGACATGAGGGATTCTCCATGGGATTGGGTTATCAAAGATTTGCCGCCAAAATATTCAAGCACGTCAGGCGTTTCCGACGCCCATTCATCTAAAATTTGCGAAAAATTTTTAAATGTCTCTGAGGCAAAAAATGAACCTGGCACGCGGCCATCAGACCATTCAATATCAATAGCCCTGTATAACTTGTCCTCATAGGGATTTATTTCAAACCGTCTTCGGTCCTCATATTCTCCCCATATATATATGCCGGATTTTCGGCATGCAGCCCTGAGTAGTGTAGACTTCCCAGTACCATTTTCTCCCACGAAAAAGGTAACCGGGGAAGAGCACTCTATATTTTTAGTCTTATGAAAAATATTCAGATTAAATGGATAATATTTCGTGGTTGGGAATCTATCCGGATAGATGTGAATTTTTTTTATGTGCATATAATATTCCTTAGGTTATTGAGAATTTATACTCTGTGTAGTCGTTAATAGCTAACTCTTTTGGTAGGCCCTTTTCCATGGTGTGTTTTTATACGAGTTGTAGTCAATTATTGCCATGTTTAGTGTATCTTTAGCCAGTTTGGCACAATGAACAAATTGCGCGGGCAAGCCTCCCAATTCCTTCAGTATATCATCCTTGGAGATTCGCAGGGCTGACGCAATAGTTTTGCCCTTAATCATCTCTGCCAGGATACTTCCAGAGGTAACAGACCCTATACAAACGTCACTTACATAGGATGCTTTCTGGATTACATTATTATTCACCTTAATCCAAAACCACATGGAATCCCCACATGAGGCAGTACATGTATCAGAATAGCCGTCAAACTCTTCCATTTGTCCAAAATTTCTAGGGTTTACCCAATGGTCAATAACTATATCAGAATAGCCATCTTTTCTCAGCTCATTTACTACGTTTTGTTGTTCTTCAGGTGCCTCACTCAACTTAAACTCCCTCGTCTTTTTTAGTTATAAATATTTTTTGGAGGTTACAATCGATGGTTTTATTATTGAACCACGATTACATAAAGGCATATTACCTATTCTTAACTAAACATAACAAGATGTGCGATAAAAATATAATCAGGTTTTTCTGTCCTCATATTTTTAATTTTAGCGCCTTACTATGCAAAATGCAAATAATATAGGGAAAATATAAAGGCATAAGAATCATTTGGGGTTTAATTCTCTCTGTTACGTATATGCTTTTATGGTATTCCGCCCAATGAAAGCCAGAATAGTAGCAAGTAATGGGTCTTTCTGTTCAGGAGAAAAAAGGCAGGCAGTAAAGTTGTCAGTCCCATTAGATGTTTTTTGATAGTCGTAAAGGCAATGGTGGTATTGAATTTCATTAATACTGGATTATTGATCCTTCCTTGCCCTGAAATATAAAACCCCACCATTTGTGTTTATATGATAGTACGTAAGCTTATTTTCTAAACAAACAGTCTGGAGGTCTGATTCCTTTAATGAATGAAGGTGACGTTTAGGGGCTATTTTTGTCCATAACATGTCAAATTCTTTGTTGATCCCAACGCTCGGGCAACTGCAGACTAGATCGCCACCTTTCTTGAGAACCCTGGCGGCTTCTGCAATACAGCTTTGATATTTCTCTATCATATGAAGGGATGTATCTATTAAGACAAAATAAAATGTCTCTTCTGGAAAATAAAGCTCCTCGGCGTTTCCCTCAACAAACGTATATTTAATGAAATCCCTTTTTCTTGCCTTCTTTACTGCATATCTGAGCATGGTGTAGGATAAATCAAGGCCAGTATAGTCGTTGCTATTATCAAAGTGAGGAATTGCACCACCAGTACCACAAGCTATGTCAAGGACAGTGGCTGCCTTTACTGATTTGATCAATTCGTGCATAATCTCCCAGTGTTTTTTTGGGTCTGCCTTATGTATACGGGGACGAACCCAGTAGTCCTGCACAAAATCGTACATGAACATAAAGCCGCCAAACTTGTTTATTCTCTTTTTGCTTACGCTGGATAGCTCCTTAGGCAGTAAGCGCAGTATACCGTTTTTATCTGCAAGGGGGAAATTAGTTTGCTGCATAGTAATCTCCATTTTACTCGTATAACATTTGAGGTCAGAGGTCCCGGTGAAATATGCTGAACATTCCACCGGGCAGAGATCAATGATGAGTAATACTCCATGGGCCTCAGGGTAAATCCAGGTTAATGCTTAATTTTCGATTTTCGATGTTCAAGTTTTAGCTATAATTCCTGGGCCTCAGGGTGAATCTCACTTCTCCGACGCAAACGTACTCCATCATTACCATGGGTTGCAGATAACAGTAAGTATTCCGCTGGAGCACGATGTAACCCTCACCCTCTCATCTCTCTACCATAAAAGATACACGGGTCTGCTTACCGTTGCATAGAATAGAAAACATAAATGCATTATAGACACAAAGCCTAAGAAAATTGCGCCGTATCGAAAAAGAGATTTCCCTTCGCCTTTTTTTACTATAAAAATCAGTTATCGATTTCTGCAGAGCAAACCAGCAAGGGTAACAACTCACGTTATTGTTAGATTTTCTTTTATTTCCCTGTAAGCTTGGCTTGTTTCATTTAAGCAATAAAGTTTTGCAGGGCCTATTATTGATCAGCTACTTTTTTCCTTTAAGAAGGGAATCAAGGCCAGTGAAAGGCTTGTACGTAGAAGCTGCCTCTTGATGGTCTCCAGGTGTTGGTTTTTCGTACCACTCCGCATCGAGATAACGGGAGTGCTCATCGTCGTGACAATATATGCAAAGCAGTTCCCAGTTGCTTCCATCAGGAGGATTGTTATCATGGTTATGGTCCTTGTGATGGACTGTTAGCTCGCGAAGCCTCTTTCCAGAAAATTCCCGTCCACAACGAGCACAGACATGGGGGAACATTTTGAGCGCTTGAGCCCGGTACTCCCTTTCACGGAGCTCTCTAGCTCGCCTGGCCTCAGCAACAATCATATGTGATTTGTCTTCGCCTGATCGTGTTTTTTTTGATGGCATATGGTCACCTTCTCATTAAAACCATACATTTATTCAAGCCCCTGAAGGCCTTTTTGTAGATCTTTTATGAGATCATTGCTGTCTTCAAGACCTATATTCAAGCGTATTACAGTTTTACCTGAATACTCTGATCCGAAGAAACGTTTATATTTTCCGGCAGTAATAAGGCTCTTAAAACCTCCCCAGCTAAAGCCGATGCCAAACAAATCGAGTGAATTTATAAAAGAGGCAATTTTTTCTTCTGAATAATCTTCTTTACATGTAAAGGCAAAAAGGCCTGAAGACCCGGCAAAGTCTCTTCTCCAAATATGGTGTTGGGGGTGTGTTTGCAGTGCAGGATGAATAACTTTATCTACCAGGTCAATGTTTTCAAGCCATCTTGCAACCTTTATTGCGGAGCTTTCATGTTGCTTTAATCTTAGCGGCAGCGTTTTGAGTCCGCGCAAGGCAAGATAGCAGTCATACGGTGGCGCAAAAATCTCCATGGTGTCGTAAAAATTATCAAATTTATCGGAGTATTTCTCGTTAACGGTAACAGCGCCTAAAAGCACATCGGAATGGCCGGAAATATATTTTGAGACAGATTGAATGGATATGTCAACACCTAATTGTAAAGGCTTCAGATAAAGCGGTGTTGCCCATGTGTTATCAAGTGCTGTAATAACATTTCGTTCGCGGGCAATCTCAATAATGGCTGGTATATCCTGAATTTCAAAGGTATTTGATCCAGGGGATTCCAGGAATATTAATTTTGTGTTTTTTCTTATGTATTCGGCAATATTAGTGCCTGCTGAGGCAGGGGCAAAGGTGACTTCGATGTTATATCCGGAAAGGATTTTATTACAAAAGCGTGCTGTCGGTCCGTAAACATTCTCACATAAGATAATGTGATCACCACTTTCGGTAAATGCAAACAATGTATTGATTATCGCACTTATTCCTGACTGAAAGGCCCTTGTAAGTTGCCCGCCCTCGAGTTCCCTCAATGCCTCTTCAAATGCCCTTTGTGTGGGAAGACGGTTTGTGCCATAATATATACCGTCATATTTTCCCGATCTTGCAAGGACCATATCTTCATATTTTTCGAGCAGGACGGTTGATCCATTATAAACAGGAGGATTTACTGTTTTAAGCCTTTTGCCCTTAATTACATCATGGTACTCGTTCGATTTGATAAGTTTTGTTGAATCGTTCATAGCCAAATTTTCCTTAGATAAAAAGTATAATTATTATGACTATCCCTAAATGGCGTTGCATATAGTTTAAATAATAAAGCTAAAGGTCAATTCTATGGTCTTTGCGCTATCATTTTGGTATTATTTCAGAAATTTTGTCATTTTATGGAATATTTCATAGCATAGTACATTTAGGGTGTAGATTGCAATTCTATCGCGTATTTTTTCAATGTGATCATAAAATAGGCTTTGAGTGAGGTTATAAAGACAGAAATGATATAAACATTTGGTTTTTAGTAAAATTAGATTTACCAGTATTTGATTAAAGAATTGACACTGTTTTTTCAATCTCATATCCTACTAACTTTAAGATATTTGGAATTGTGCAATTACAGAGTAAAAATTTTACAATCAAGATAATATAAACCAATGACTATTCGCAAGGTACTCATTTATGCCCCAATATTTGTTATATTGTTTTTGTTGCAATCGTATTTTTGGGTACCTACCTATGAGGAGCAATCAAGGGGAAACCCCGATAGATTGAATGAATACATTGCTGCCTCCATAGGTGATGCTCAAATATTAAACCCTGTGTTATCGTCGGATTCCGCCAGCAGTCAAATTGAGTCTATGGTATTTGAAGGCCTTCTGGATCGAGATGAAGATCTTAGCTTCAGGGGCCGCCTTGCTCAATCATGGGAAATTTTTGAAGAGGCCTTTTTTTATGTCAATGATAGCGCGATAATTCCTGGTGTGGGTAGCGCAGATGCTGATCAGATAATACGGTTTTTAAAAGAAGAACAACACAGTAAAGTCGAAAAAGACCCTTCTCTTAATGCCTCCCTTAATAATATAAAAGATATCTCGTTTATGCCTTCCGATGAGTTTGTGGTTACTAAACATGCAGAGTCATCTGCTAAGGATCAAAAATACAAAGAGATTAAAATTCAAGTAAGGGCACCAGCAAGACTAAAATTAACACTTGCAAGGGTTGACCAAGATCTTTTTCAAAATCTTGCAAAGATATTAGGTAACGACTATTTCAACTCCTTTCAAGCTGAAAAATATGTAAGCACGTTTCAGCCGTTGGAGGAGGAACAATTTTCTAGATATGCCAAAGAAATTCTCCCTTCAACAGAACAAAACCCGGTATTGATTTTTCATTTGAGGCCTCATGCAAGGTTCCATGATGGGCACCTTCTCGATGCTTATGATGTGAAATTTACCTATGATGCTATCATGAACCCAAAAAATCTGTCGCCGCGTATGTCGGATTATGAACCAATAAAGACAATAGAGGTTATTGATCCTCTGACGGTACGTATTGTTTATAAACGCCTTTATTCACCCGCAGTTGGGACATGGGCTATAGGCATACTCCCGGAGCACCTGCTTAACAGACAATTCTTACGGCAGGAGGCTATAGATGCGGGAAGGGATCCCAATACTTTCTCTATGCGTGAAAGCTCCTTTAATCGGCATCCTATTGGCTGCGGGCCCTATAAGTTTCGTGAATGGAAGCCGGATCAATATATTAGCCTGGATTGCTTTGATGATTATTGGGAGGGAAGTCCAAATTATAAGCAGTATATTTATAGGATAATACCGGATCTTCTCACACAGGAAATGGAATTTTATGCTGGTACGGTTGATAGTTACGGGGTTCAGCCCCATCAGGTAAAGAGACTCAAACATGATCCTGTATACCAAAGTTTTTCTGGTCTTTCCTTTGGTTATACCTATATTGGATATAATATGAGAAGGGCGCCGTTTAATGACATTAGGGTTCGCATGGCCTTGGGCATGGCAATTGATGTGGAGAAAATTATAACATATGTGCTTTACGGTGAGGGAGAGAGGATTACAGGTCCGTTCGCTAAACAGACAGATTATTACAATCACAGCATCAAACCGATTCCTTATGACCCTGAAGGCGCCCTGATGCTGCTTAAAGAGGCAGGATGGGAAAGAAATAAGAAGGGCTGGCTGGAAAAAGATGGCAAAAGACTTCAGTTTACCCTTATCACGAATAGCGGAAATGATTTGCGTAAGTCGATCCTGGCTATCACCCAGGAGGCCTGGAAACAGATAGGTATTGATGTGAGGACGGATCTTCTGGAATGGGCTGTATTTATCCAGGAGCGCGTTGATAAAGCGGATTTTGATGCCCTTATCCTGGGATGGAGCATGGGAATTGAACCTGATCTATACCAGATATGGCATTCCAGTCAGGATAATCCCTACCAACTCAATTTTGTAGGGTATAATAATCCGATTGCAGACGACCTTATAGTAAAAATACGAAAAGAATATGATCATAACAAGCAGGTGGAATTCTGCCATAGGCTTCATGAGATAATTGCCAAGGATCAGCCTTATACATTTCTCTATGTTCCGAAGTGGACGGCGGTGCTGGATAAAAAAATTGTAATAAAGGAGACAGATCGTAAGGGTAATGTTGTTTATAAAAAGATTAAACCTACTAAAACAGGCAGTTATACATTTCATTTTAACAAATGGATAAAACTGCCGGAGGCGCCTGATTTTGATCCTGAAGGATAGGGTTAAGGAATTTGGTACGTAAGTTTAATTGATCCCTATAAGTTTTACAATGATTTAATCATTAAGAAAAAGGTCAAGATGCTATCATTTATTGGAAGAAGCATAATACAGAAAGTTGTTACACTTTTTTTTGTATCAATAGTCTCCTTTCTTATTATTCATATGGCGCCTGGCAAGCCAAGTCAGGTAGATCCACTTAATCCAAAGTTTACGCCCGAGATGGTTGAACGTTTTCGGAAAGAGTTTCATCTGGATAGGCCCCTTTATGCACAGTATTTTTATTTTTATCATGACCTTTTTACCGGGAAAACAGTTTCCTGGAAGGATAACCAGCCAGTGCTTGCAAAGATATTTGAGCGGTTTTTGAACAGCCTCCCCCTTTTTATCGTTGGCACTATATTGACATGGACTCTTTCTTTTCCTATTGGTATTCGCTCGGCCCTTTATAGAGGAGGTCTTTATGACAGAAGTGCCACATTTTTTTCCTATCTCTTCATATCCATTCCAGGTTTTTTCTTCGCCTATATTCTTATTATTTTTGTGGTTAACTCTTTCCACGTACCGGTAATAGGTATGGAAACATTTGGGTTGGGGTCTCTCTCCTGGCACCGCATGTTTATGGACCGTATCTGGCATTTACTTATCCCATCTATTCTGGGAGCTACCGGAGGGATTGCTGTGTTGTCGAGATATGTAAGGAGTCAAATGCTTGAGGTGGAAGGCCAGGATTATGTACGCACTGCAAAGGCAAAGGGCCTCCCCGCGGAACAAGTGCACTATAAACATGCGCTCCGCAATGCGCTTTTGCCTTTTGTGACCATGTTTGGCCTGATTCTGCCAGGACTCATTGGCGGGTCTGTAATAATTGAGTCTATTTTTTCATGGCCGGGCATGGGAAGAATGGCATACGAGGCTATATTGGCAAGAGACTACCCAATTATCTTGACCGTTAATTTTATTTCCGCTGTGCTTGTGCTTGGAGGCACCTTCGTTTCCGATTTACTTTATATGGTTGTTGATCCGAGGATAAGGTTGTAGTGGAAAATAATAAATCAAACATAGGTATGGAGCTGGAGACACCTGTAGTCGGGCAAGCAAAATCAAGGAAACGTGAGTTATTGCGTTTGCTGAAGGAAAATAAACTCGCCTTTATTGGTCTTATTATTTTCGTTATCTTTTTCATTACCGCCCTTTTAGGCCTTTTGCTCACATCCGGTAAAGAGCCAGTCTTTGATCCGTCCATGGTAAGGCTTCAGGAGAAGTTACTACCGCCTCTGGCCAGTCCAAATTTAGAGTCGCTGCGCCCTCATGAAGTTCCTAAAACAGGGGTGTATGTTTTTGGTACCGACGATCTAGGCAGGGATGTCTTTGCAAGAATGTTGCAAGGGGCGTGGGTATCCCTTACAGTCGGATTTGTTGCTGTTGGCATAGCGGTTCTTGTAGGTTTATTTATGGGAGGTATCGCGGGATATTTTGGGCAAAAATATATTGGCCTTGATCACATTATTGTGGTTTTTTTATTTTCCGCAGGGGGAACATTATCTCTTACAGGAAAAAGTTTTATAGGCTTTATAGTTATTGTCATTGACCTTGCCTTTGTTTTTTCCCTTGCCCTAATACGGTGGGAATCTCGTAAAAGCAGGTATTTTAAATGGCTGAACCTGCTACGAAAAAAGACCTTATCAATTGACACCTTGATTATGAGAGTTGTGGATATAATGCTCTGTTTCCCAAGTTTTTTCCTGATACTAACCGTCGTTGCACTTTTACCAGCAAGTATCTACAATATCATGATTGTAATCGGGCTGACGAGCTGGATGGGGACCACTCGATTTGTCCGCGCCGAATTTCTATCACTGAGAGAGCAGGATTTTGTTACCGCAGCAAGGGCATTAGGGGTTAATGACTATAGGATTATATTTCGTCACATGATACCTAACGCTATTGCACCTGTACTGGTAAGCGCAACCATAGGTATCGCTACTGCTATTTTGACGGAAGCAGGCCTGAGTTTTCTTGGGTTCGGTGTTCCTCCGCCCAATGCAACGTGGGGAAATATTCTCTCCGACGGGAAACGCTTTATATTTGACGCCCCCTGGCTGACCTTTATTCCTGGCTTTGCTATCTTAATCGTTGTATTGTCCTTTAACCTTTTTGGCGAGGGACTCCGGGATATAATGAACCCAAAACTCAGGGAAAGACACTGATGCTATCTGTCAAGGACCTCAAGGTATATTTCCAGTTGGATGGCGGGTTTTCAAGGGCTGTTGATGGTGTGAATTTTGAAATACAAGACGGGGAGACAGTTTGTCTTGTTGGGGAATCTGGATGTGGAAAGAGCGTGTCCGCTTTGACCATTATGGGAATACTACCTCAGCCTCCTGGCAAAATCATAGGAGGAACTATCCTTTTCAAGGGTCAAGATCTTTTGCTTATGAAAGAGGAGGAGATGCAAAAAATTCGAGGTAATCATATAGCAATGGTTTTCCAGGAACCCATGACATCCCTCAACCCTGTTTTTACCATAGGAGACCAAATCGAGGAGGCAATCAGGATACATGAAAGAATAGATGAGGTCGAGACGAGGAAAAGGTCTATACAGGCCCTTAGAGATGTAGGTATGCCATCGCCGGAGCAGCGCATTAATGATTACCCCCATCAGCTTAGTGGCGGGCAAAGGCAGCGTGTAATGATTGCTATGGCATTGGCATGCAACCCAGATCTCGTGATTGCAGACGAGCCGACTACTGCCCTTGATGTTACCGTGCAGGCACAGATACTGAACCTTTTTAAAGATTTGCAGAAAAAGAGACGTATGTCCCTTCTCTATATTACCCATGACCTTGGTGTTGTTGCAAAAATAGCTGACCAGATTTATGTAATGTATGCAGGAATTATTCTGGAGAAAGGCGCAGCGAGGGATATTTTTCATAATCCATGCCACCCCTACACGAGGGCTCTTTTGGCATCACTTCCAAGTCGTTCAAAAAGGGGGAGCAAACTTTACAGCATACCGGGGAATGTGCCTGATCCTGCCCATAAGCCGAAAGGCTGTCCCTTTCATCCAAGATGTAGCTTTGCCTTGGAATCTTGCAGGAGTCAATTTCCTGATATGAGTGATTGGGGAAATGGGCATGTTAGCAGATGCCCGGTGATTTACGATAAAGAGGCCAGAAAAGATGGGAATTGAAGATCGCGCTATGATATCGGCATCACCATTATCTAATCAGGGTATTCTAAGGGTTGAGGGTCTTAAAAAATATTTTCCTGTACGAAGGGGGTTTTTCCAGAGTGTTATAGGTTGGGTAAAGGCAGTTGACGGCGTTGACCTTTCAATCGGCAGGCGTAAAACCCTCGGGCTGGTTGGAGAAAGCGGGTGTGGGAAATCCACTATAGGACAGCTCATTTTAAAGCTTATAGATCCTGATGGTGGAAGGATAATGTATAGGGACAAAGAAATTTCAAGTCTGTCACAGGGTGAAATTAAACCACTCAGAAAAGAGATGCAAATTATCTTTCAAGATCCTTTTGGATCCCTAAATCCAAGAATGACCGTTGGCCAGTCTATTGAGGAAGGACTCAGGATTCTGCGTATGAAAGGGCATAACGAGAGATCCGAGCGCGTAGAAAAACTCATGCAGATGGTTGGCATTTCCCCGGGGGCGGCTGATCGCTATCCGCATGAGTTTAGTGGTGGCCAGAGGCAACGTATAGGAATAGCAAGGGCTCTAAGTGTAGAACCATCATTGATTATATGTGACGAGCCAGTATCCGCCCTCGATGTATCTATACAGTCGCAAATTATTAATCTTCTAAAGGAATTACAGGATACACTCGGGCTCAGTTATCTTTTTATTTCACATGATTTAACGGTTGTTGGATATATGAGCGATAGTATAGCGGTAATGTATTTAGGGCAGATTATGGAGTATGG
>CAYMVB010000071.1:0-3080 GCA_964393665.1 uncultured Desulfobacteraceae bacterium
TCTATATTATCGTAGCAGGATTTATCGGCTATCTTCTCCTGACACTTTACTTTACCTACCTGGTACATCAGTTACCCAGAAAACCAGTCCATGAAACACCGGATTGGGGCAAAGTTTTAGATGCCCGAATCCCTGCAAAGGATGGTTGCTTTCTAGAGGTCTGGCGAGTGGAGCCAGAGGGCAAGTCAAGGGGTGCTGTTGTTTTAGCCCACGGGTGGAGCAGAAATAGAGATCGGATGGTGGGCAGGGCCAGGGTTTTTGGAAAAATGGGTTTTACGACTGTCATGCACAGTGCCCGTGACCACGGCAATTCAAGCCCCCATCGCTTTATGAATGCACTTCGCTTTGCCGAAGACATAGAGGCAGTATTACGCTGGCTACATGAACCTGTTCTTCTTTACGGGCACTCGGCAGGTGCAGCCGCGGCAGTCATTGTAGCCAGTCGAAACCCTGATAAACTAAGGCTTTTATTTTTGGAAGGCTGTTACGCCAAAACCCGGGGAGCACTTCTCAGCCTTTATCATAGATACAACCGCTTTTTTGGAATTTTTTTCGCCCCTATGGTAGTCTTATGGATGGAAGTCTTTTACAAAAACGGCCTGGATTCAATTAGTCCTGTGAATCTTTCACCCCATATCGAACTGCCTGTTATGATAATTCACGGCGAGAAAGATCAAAATTTCCCTCTTGATCAGGCCAGGATTCTAAGGGACAGCTTTCCTGCGGGCCGGGCGGAGTTATTTATTGCCAAAAACTCGGATCATAGCAGCTCAAGTTTAAACCCTGAATATCCCCTGGCTATTCAGACCTTTATCGACCATCATCTACCACAACCCTGAAGACTATCTCTAAAAACTTTAGCTTTTATTGTACGGAAACCCAGAGGCCGAAAAATATTTAGAAAACTCCTGTATCTGAATCAGTGAAGCCGTTTTAATGTGTTCCTGCTGGTGAAAGGCCAATGTTTCTTTCTTGACGGTAAACCATATCTCCTTTATACTTTTTTGATTATAATCCATTTTTACATTTTTCTAATACCTTTCACCTTGCAACGTATTTAAATTATTTAAAATTTTTATTAATTATTTAGTAACGTGTCCGGAAAATGAATAGCGAGCGCATTGCATACAAAGTAGTTACAAGAAGTTACGAGCTTGAACAAATGGCCACTGAACTTGAAAATGAGAAGGCTATCGGAGTAGACCTTGAATCAGATTCGATGTTCCATTATAAGGAGAAGGTCTGCCTCTTGCAGATTTCAACGCAGACAAAAAATTTCTTAGTAGACACGATTGCCCTAAAAGATCTTTCCCTTATGAAAAAAATATTTCGTAGCAAAGAAATACTGAAGGTTTTTCATGGCGCAGATTATGATATCCGCTCTCTTTACCGTGACTTTGCCATTGAGATCAACAATCTGTTTGATACTCAGGTTGCTGCAAGGTTTCTTGGATTCAGGGAATACAGTCTTTTGAGCCTTCTAAAAGAGCTGCTGGGTATAGTGATTGAAAAGAAATACCAAAAAAAGGACTGGTCTAAAAGACCTCTTCCAATTCCAATGCTTGATTATGCAGCGTGGGATTCCTATAAGCTTATTAGCTTACATCAAATACTCAAAAGCGAGCTTATTAAAAAGGAAAGGCTCTCCTGGGCAGAGGAAGAAAATAACTTACTAAGTAAAATACGGCCTAGTATTACAAAAAATGGCCACCTATTTATCAATTTCAGGGGTGCGGGAAAACTTGCCTCCCGAAGCCTTGCTGTTTTAGAGGCCATTTTGCAATTCAGGGAGGGTATGGCAAAGCGCTTTGACGTTCCTTGTTTTAAGATCTTAGGCAATAAGCAGATCATGGAGTTGTCTAAAAAGCAGCCCACAACAAAAAAAGCGCTTAAGGCTACAAACTGCCTAAGCCCCAAACAACTCAACTCATTTGAGACACCTCTTTTGCAAATAATCAACAATGCACTGAATATACCGGAAAACAAGTGCCCGGTTTACCCTAATAAAGCAGCAAAATCATTCGAACCGATGGCTGCAAAACGGATTAAGGCCCTTCGTTTGTGGAGAGATAGACGTGCAACTGAACTGAGCATAGACCCATCCCTTGTCTGCACTAACCTGCAAATTCAGTTGCTTGCTACGAACTACCCTCAGGATATAAAGGATGTTAAAAATCTCAGCCTGATCAAAAATTGGCAGAGTAAGGTCTTCGGAATGGAAATAGTAAATCTATTGAAATTGACCGGTTGATTATGTTTAACCCAGTACACAGATGAACTAAAAATTACCTTTAAAGGAGATCAAAGATGAATGAGACGGTAAAGTTAGAAACCTCAAATGGAGTCGCAAAATTGATCCTCAATAGGCCTGAAGCCTTTAATTCATTCGGATTAGAAATGATACAATCACTGCTGGAAAAGCTCCTGAAGATCTCAAGAGATAGGTCTATTACCGGCGTAATTATTACAGGAGAGGGAAAGGCCTTTTGTGCGGGGGCAGATTTAAAATGGCTATCTACCTATCGAGAATCCTACGCGGATGCATTTTACGAACTCACCCCAAGGTACCATCAAACGATCCTTGAAATTCGCCGTATGGGAAAGCCGGTAATTGCAGCAATAAATGGCATTGCTGCGGGTGGGGGTTTTTCTATGGCACTGGCCTGTGATTTTAGGGTAATGGAGGCATCTGCTATACTGAGACACGCATACACAACAAATGGACTAAGCATAGATGGCGGAGGTACATTTACCTTGCCCAGAATTGTAGGCATTGCAAAGGCCATGGAAATAGCTATATTAGATACACCAATTAACGCTCAGGATGCACTATCCTTGGGCCTTATAACCTATCTGGTAGAGGACGGCCAATCGGTTGAAAGGTCTTTGCAATTACTTGAAGGTATCCAACGAATCCCTCTATCCTCTTTTGCTGCCTCGAAAGAATTAATTATAAACTCCTTTAACAATTCCCTTGAGGAACAACTTGAGGCAGAAAGAAAACTCCTTTCATGGTGTGCCGAACAGCCTGGCGGTCAGGAGGGTGTACATGCATTTTTAGAAAAGAGAAAACCCGTCTA
>CAYMVB010000072.1:0-2929 GCA_964393665.1 uncultured Desulfobacteraceae bacterium
TAAGGAGATGTAGTTGCAATACAGCGCGGTAAAAGGTTTTAAGGATATACTTCCTGATCAGGTGGGCGTATGGAACAGAATTGAGTCTGAGGCAAAGAGGGTTTTTGAATTATTTGGCTTCAGGGAGATTAGAATACCTATACTGGAAAAGGCTGATCTTTTTATTAGGGGTATAGGAGAAGAAACGGATGTTGTTTCAAAGGAGATGTATACATTTCAAGATAGGAAGGGCAATTATTTGGCCATGAGGCCGGAGGCAACGGCTTCTGTTTTACGGGCCTATATTGAAAATAAGCTTTTCGAAGGCAGTTCTATCCAGAAACTCTTCACCATAGGCCCTATGTTTAGATATGAGAGGCCACAAAAGGGTAGACGGAGGCAGTTTCACCAGGTGAACGCTGAAATTATTGGTGATCCGGGTCCGAGAATAGATAGCGAGCTTGTTTATATGCTCATGTTATTTTTTTCATCTCTTGGGGTTAAGGATATCTCGCTTAATATTAACTCTCTGGGTTGCCCTGTATGCAGAGAGCCCTTTCGAATTGAACTTAAGACTTTTCTCAAGAAACATTATGATGAGCTATGCCCTGATTGTCAGAGGAGAATGGATACAAATCCCTTAAGGGTGTTTGATTGCAAGGTGAAGACCTGCAACGAGGTAATGGAAGACGCACCGGTAATGCTTGATTTTCTTTGCGATACTTGTTCCTCTCATTTTAATACGTTTATGGATGATCTTAAGGATCTCAATGTGGATTTTGTCATGAATTCTCATTTGATGAGAGGCCTTGATTATTATGCAAGAACGACCTTTGAGGTCCAGACAAAAAGTCTGGGCGCGCAAAATGCAATAGCGGGAGGAGGTAGATACGACGGCCTCATAAAAGAACTTGGGGGTCCTGATATCCCGGCCATTGGATTTGCAATAGGCATGGAGAGGGTTGTGGAGATTATGAATGAGGCTGGGCTTCAAGAGGAAGATGATTTAGATGTCTTCATGATTCCATTGGGAGGGGAGGCTGCAGATAGGGTTTTTATCTGGCTGCAAAGATTGCGGGAGGCTGGCGTCAGGTGTGATATGGAGTATAAATCTTTAGGCCTGAAGGCCCAGATGAGGCATGCGGACAGGCTTAATGCTAAAAAAGTATTTATTGTAGGGGAAGATGAGTTAGAAAAGGGGAAGGGTATTCTCAGGGATATGACTACAAAAGAACAGTTTGAGATTGCCCTGAGTGATCCCGTTAACGAGATAATGAGAATAGGGAAGAAAGTTGAAAATTGATAGAATTAATAATTGGCAGAGAACACATAACTGTGGCTCTTTAGGGAAAGATAATGTGGGTGAAGAGGTAACTTTAATGGGTTGGGTTAACAGGAGAAGGGACCTCGGTAAGGTAATCTTTATTGATTTAAGAGATCGATTTGGTTTAACGCAGATCGTGTTCGATGAAGAGTTTGATAAGGAAAGCCACGACAAGGGCGCGGTGTTGCGAAATGAGTGGGTTATAGCTGTAAGGGGCCTGGTGAAACCACGTCTGCCAGGTCAGGAAAACAGGGATTTGTCGACTGGCGAGATTGAGGTGAATATTCGTGAACTAAAGATATTAAATGAAACAAAGGTTCCCCCTTTTCAGGTTGATGGAAAGATAGATGCATCCGAAAACCTTCGATTAAAATACAGGTATTTAGACCTCAGACGGCCATCTCTGCTGAGAAATCTCAACATGAGACATAAGATTGCCCTCAATATGAGGCAGTACTTAAGCAATAAAGGGTTTTTAGAGGTCGAGACACCGATGTTAACAAAAAGCACACCTGAAGGTGCGAGAGACTATCTTGTACCAAGTCGTATTAGCAAGGGATATTTTTATGCCCTGCCTCAGTCCCCTCAGTTATTTAAGCAGCTTTTAATGATAGCAGGTTTTGACCGTTACTTTCAGATAGTGAGGTGCTTTAGAGATGAAGACCTCAGGGCAGATCGACAGCCTGAGTTTACACAGGTTGACCTTGAATTGTCTTTTGCAAATGAAGATATGGTTATGGACGTATTTGAGGGGATGATATCAGATGTGTTTCACAATATCCTTGATAGAAGTGTCTCTGCACCATTTCCAAGGATTGAATATAGAGAGGCAATGAATAGATTTGGTTCAGACAAACCAGATACAAGGTTCGGCATGGAGTTAAAAGATTTGTCTGATATATTGAGGCAGTCAGATTTTAAGCTTTTTACAAATACGATTGAGGATGGTGGAGTTGTAAAGGCAATACATGTAGAGGGAGGAGGTATTTTTTCTCGAAAAGAGCTGGATAATTTAAACCAGATGGCTATTGAATCTGGTGTAAAGGGGTTATTTTGGGCAAAGATAAACCCTGAAGGCTGGCAATCTTCGATTGCCAAGAGCTTAACGCCTGAAAACAAGAATGAAATCGAAAGCGGACTCGAGGCGAAACAAGGAGACCTGATACTATTTATCGCTGATAAGTTGCCAAAGGTGAACTACGCATTGGGTTTATTAAGGCTTGAGCTTGGTAAAAGGCTTGGTTTGCTTGAAGAAGGGAAATATTCCTTTTTGTGGGTAACCAGGTTTCCCCTTTTAGAGTATGATAATGAAGAGAAAAGATTTGTAGCCGTTCATCATCCTTTTACAGCCCCACTTGAAGAGGATGAAGACTTGCTCGTTGAAAAACCTGGAGAGATAAGGGCAAGGTCTTATGATTTAGTCCTCAATGGTGAGGAGATCGGGGGAGGCAGTGTAAGAATCCATAATATAGATTTACAAAACAAGATATTTGATAAACTGGGATTAAAGAAGGAAGAGGCAAACGAAAAATTTGGTTTTTTCCTTGAGGCACTGACATACGGGGCTCCCCCGCATGCCGGCATTGCACTGGGTTTTGACAGGCTTGTGGCAATTATGACAGGTGC
>CAYMVB010000073.1:0-2854 GCA_964393665.1 uncultured Desulfobacteraceae bacterium
ACGCACAGGCGGGCGCAGACAGGCCTTTGCCACTTTGCCCCTTTGTGCCTTAACCAGTAAAAATTATTAAACTAAAGTCTTCGCTAGTCGAAGCCAAGCGAACTTGTCCGCCAATTTTTGTGGCGGAGATCCCGCTTTGCGGGAAAAGGCGAGGGGTTTTCTCCCATTCCCCGAAGGAGACAATAAACGCCAGCAAATGCCCATTAAAATGTCTTTCAAGATAACAAGATTCAGGCTAGAGAATATTGACAAGGTTTATGAGATTGAAAAGAAGGCATTCCCAAAAACAGCTTACTCGAAAGAAACCTTGATTAGATACGCATTAGGCCTCCCCGAAACCTTTATTATAATAGGAGACGATAAGGAGACTGCGGGATATCTAATTTTTGACAAGACTGGATACATCTATTCTGCTGCCATTAAACCAGAATATAGAAAAATGGGTTTAGGTACAAGGCTATTTATGTATGCAAAAAAAAGCTCAAGGCAACGGCTCTGGCTTGAGGTAAGATCGAAAAATACAGCAGCAATAAGATTTTACAAAAAAATGGGCATGAAGGTTATTAAAGAAATTCCAAATTATTACGAAAATGACAATGCCTTTGTTATGATTCTACATAAAAAACCAAAGAGTTAGGTGCCAGGGACCGGCAGTAAGGGATCAGATGTCGGGGGCCAGGGGTCAGATATCAGGGCTTAGCTACCAGGGGCCAGGCTTCAGTGGCCTCAGCGAAGCTCTCTTTTGCAGTAGAATGTCACTTGCAAGTAAACGCAACAGCGGAAAAGCTAACAGCAGACTGCGTCAACTGTTCATGCCAAGTTTGATATTTCAAAATCTTTCCATTCGAAGGGGGTAACACTTCTAATAAAGTAGCCATTGCTGAAAAGCCGCACACATTAAATTTATCTTTTACTCCTATTGATTCTTCCCAAAAACTATCAGGATCACCCTTTGATAACGCATTCAACAGCTTCTTATCATGTTGTTTTGATTGAAATTCCAGATAAGATGCCGGCATATTGTGCCCGAATTTTGGCCCCGTGTGTGAAAAATCTACACCAGCAACAATAAGGGTCTCTTTGCCTTTCTCTCTTATCAACTCCGATAAAACCAAAAGAAATGGCAATGCCGCCTCCCTGTAGGCCTCCCGCGTATATTCCGAAAGAGATGCTATCAATGAACCACACAGAATTGGTATAATAGTAAATGAATCCTTTGCTAATAAATGCTGCAAAAAAATCACCTGAAACTCCACTGAATGTTCAGCCTTGTGGACAAAATCATTTTCTGAAGTAATTTTAGAGCCAGCTTGTTCCAGCTTCTTGACAGCCCCTCTATCATTTGTAACAATGCCAAAAGGTGTTTGAAAATCTTTTTCTGTTAAACAGAAGAGCCCTTTTGTCATACGGTGCCCAACACCCAAAATTATAACCCTTGATGGCGAAATATTCTTGAGCTGCTGATAAGCGCTCCCGTAAACACCGGAACCCACAGAAAGATCAATATGCGGCGCAATAAGGGCTTTCAAATTCCCCTGTGAAGTAGAAACAACGGCTTGGCTTTCAATGATCTCATCCAGCCTAATCTTCAACTCCGAGGCTTCTCTTGGATAGGAGCTCCCGCAATGAGAGCAAGGCCTTATTTTGCTAGCAAAAAAATCGTTCTCAATGTGTTTTTTAGCCTCCCGATACCTCGCAGTATCAAGGAGAAACGATTCATCCAAGTGCGCTATTAATTCTTCTAACTCATCCACTCCAACCAAAACCCCTCCCCTATTTCTTATGAGCTCCATTTGTATGTCTCTAAGAGATTTTGTTCCATCAAGAAGGGTCATTATCCAATAAAGATCTAATGATAGCGCCTTTCCTTCTTCAACCAAACCAAGGGCATCCTTAATAACTATAAATTGCTCTTTGTCTTGCTGTACCGGGAATAACTCCAGATCTCTTCTGGCCAGGATGTATTTATCAGTCATGTTCAATTCCTAACACATTTTTATTAGAATATAATAATCATTTCAAATAGTGCCACAAGACCCTAAGCCACAAAGATTATGAAATCACCGCATTGATGGGCCTGCGTGATATGCGGCGAAGTAACAGCATTGAGAAAACCTGAACACATATGTTTTGTTATAGTGATATCAATCCTTTCTTCGTGTCTTGTGGCTGAATAAATACAAAATTTTTATTAACAAAAAAAGACTTGACAAAGATAATTTTATATTATACCGTCTAACGAACGGACGTTAGAAATTTTCAAAGTTCTCAACAAAAATTAAATTCAAAATTGTATTCCTGCAAACATGCCTAAAAATAATGGTACCTGGAAATTTTTTATATATTTTTTTTAAAATTAATCTAACGACCGGACGTTAGAAGTCTTTTAAAAAACTTCTAAAAGCGATAGTAATATGCTCTGCTCTTGGAATAGGAAAAACATCTTTTATTTTGCACGTATTGCTTCAAAAAATAGACATAGAATTATTTTTAGACTCTTAAGGAGATGAAAATCTAAAAACTCATGCCTAAGACAAACATGAAAGATACTATCAAGAATGTCTCAATTGATCTTTTCTACAGAAAAGGATATTTCGCCAGTAGTATCAATGATATAGCCAGGGCTGCAGGAATTCAAAAATCCAGCATCTATTATCATTACTCAAATAAAGAAGACATTCTCTTTGACATTTTGAAAACTGCAATGATTGACCTAGATTCAAAGTTAGAAAGCCGCCTTGCGGGCATCAAAAAAACCGAAGAAAGGATGCGAACAGCTATTTATTGCCACACGTTATTTCATATGAGGCGGCAAAAAGAAGTGCTAATATCTGATAGTGAGCTCCGAGGTCTA
>CAYMVB010000074.1:0-2241 GCA_964393665.1 uncultured Desulfobacteraceae bacterium
AGCAACCTTTGCCGGTCCACCCCTGTATTTACCACAAATGCCATAGGCAAAATTTATAAAGAACTCTCCTCCACCCGCCTCCCTGAGTAAGGCCCCAAAGAGGATAAAAAGAAAAATAAATGTTGCTGAAATTCCCGCAAGCATCCCGAATACGCCATCTGCCGTCATAAACATGGTGTCTATTATCCGCTCTGTCCCATAATTTTTATGTGCAAGTGCACCAGGCATTATCTCACCAAAGCGCGCATAGATAAGCACCAAAACCGCTACCATCGGAAAAGCCCACCCAAGGGCTCTTCTTGTTCCCTCTATGAGAAGGATAATAAAAATACCTCCGATAATGAGCTCATGTAATGGTGGCTCCAGCCCCATCGCACCCATTTTTTTAAACCAAGAAAGCAAAACATAGACACCGCTAACAAATATAATGGCTGCCGCAAAGATGCTATCCAGGCTTAGCCTGTCTTTTCTGCTGCCCTTTCTCATAGGGTAGATCAGAAATATTAACATAAAACCTAATACGACATGAGGGACCCTCTGATTCATAGCTGTAAACTGAAAATAACCTGTGTAAAGATGGAACAAGCTCATTCCTATGGCTATCCATCGTACCAATTGAGCAGACACACCGGTTAGCTGTCTCTGCCTTGTACTAACTGCACTTAATTTCTTTGATTTTTCCGATTTTTTGCCCATATCCAGCATCTTGTTTTAAGATTACAATGATTGTATTATTAAGGGCATAGAGAAAAATCTCTATACCCTTACTATCTATAATATAATAAAGTGATGCTATTGATACTGTTCCTTTTTGTCCCAGATGCCCTTTTCCTTGTAATACCGTATAGCACCTGGATGATAATCAACTGGAACTGATTTAGAGCCCCTGAAGGCATTTTCAATTGTGTATTTTTTTGCCATGGGGTGGATCGCATTTCTCTCTTCTGAGTTATCATACACAGCCTTAATTATATTATAAACAAGTTCTTCAGACATATCAGCCCTGCAGATCCACATCTGGGGAAGCGCATAGGTATGAACATCCTTATCAATACCTTTATAGGTTCCAGACGGAAAAACAAGAGGTGTTACATTGGGGTACTTGGCCTGAAGTTTTTTCAACACATCCGGTTCTACCTCCAAAAGTCGGATAGGAATATCCCTGGCCAATTCCATGACAGCGGCAATAGGGTATCCAGCAGCAATAAGGCCTGCATCAATGGTGTTATCCCTTATCCCCGTTGATATTTCATGAAAGGCAAGATATTTTGGCTTTATATCATCAAAGGTTATTCCCCAGCCTGCTTCCAAATGTTGCTTTGACCAGATATTCAGGGTGGCGCTTCCAGCAGGTCCTACCCCAATAACCTTTCCCTTAAAGTCAGAATATGATTTAATTGGAGAGTCTTTTCTTACGATCCAATGTGTATCACTTGTATGGCCAACTGCAACGAGGCGTATCTTGTCCACATCCATACCCTCTTTTTTCAAATCGGCCAGGGTTCCCATACTTGCCAGACCCATATCCATTTTACCCCTGATTATGTATCGAGCATTTTCCGTGGATGCTGCAGTTGACTCCGCAGTGACCCTTACGCCCTTGACATTCTTATTAATAATTGAAGCAAAACCTGCACCAAGAAAATAATAGGTACCGGCAGGGCTTCCAGTGCCAAATGATAAAAATTTAGCGGCACCGGCATTTCCCGGTGCCATGACAATAATTGAAATAACAAAAACAATTGCTATTAGGAAGGAAAAACATTTTGATCTCATTTTATAATACTCCTTTCTTGTGTGAGGCATTAAATCTCTTCAATCCTTATTGTAACGCTTTCGGGAATACGGTCAGAAAACATAGGAAATGTTTGAACCATTTCTTGCCCCGGTTTTAAAACAGGAGGCTTACCTGTTCTTGGATAAAAACCCCCTCCGGAGCCTCCATCCGGCAAATCTATGCTTACCCTGTATCTTTTTGGCTTATCAGAGATATTTTTAAGGCCTAATTTAATATGCAATTTATCACCACCGCTAAACTTTGATTTGCCCAGAAAATAATTTACACTTATAACTTCTGCTGAAGAACAGGCCTTTATAGTCGCAACAGGTCCTTCCTGGGCCTTCTTCGGAGCAGTAGCACAGGCAAAAATTAGCGAAAACCCAACAACTACAGCGACTGTCAGTATTACGCCTGAGAATAAAGAATTTGCTTTAAATCGTTCCATATTGCTTCCTCCATCT
>CAYMVB010000075.1:0-3828 GCA_964393665.1 uncultured Desulfobacteraceae bacterium
ATTAATTCACACAACCAGCTTGACACAAAGTTTTCAATTACCCCTGGAAGGCCACAGATTCACATAGATGAACACAGATAAGTTTAAATATAAAGAAAAGATAATCAGCGTTAATCAGCGTAGATCTGTGGCTGAGTAGTTACTAATAATCTTGTATATCTTGTAAATCCTGTCTAAAATCGACCTGGGTAGTTACAAAATTTTTATGTCAAAATTAAAGGCTTTAAACGGCAGTGGAAATTCTTGACAAAATGTTTTTTTAACAGTACCTTTTTCAATCTATAAAGAATTGAAATCTTGGGGTTATCGAGTAGAAAACGAACTAACCGTTTCTTTATGCAGTGTTCTATCTCAAAACATAGTTCGAATTCGTTGTTGCAACAACCTTGATGAAAATATCTGTATGCGGATATTTTAGATCACAGCATGCACTACATTTCATAATCTATAACAATTCCTATTAAGGAGGACTGGCATGAACAATCAAATCTTTTATGAATATAAGGATGGAAAATTCGGTGATGGGATTACATTAGATTATTACAACGGAGAGTATTCTCTGGTTTCTGCCAAAAAGGGTCAGGACAATAAAATTTATATGCAATGGTGCTATCCGCAAAAAAGGGGGGGAGATAAAGGCCCTTTGGAGAAAAGCCTTCCGTGGAAAATTAAACTTGGAGATAAGGAAGAGGCCATAAAGGCCCTGGATTTCTTTTTAAAAAAATTAGGGAATGATACATCTTTAGGAGACAATATGATACAAAATAACCCGCAAGAGGATGATGTTCCCTTTTAGATAAAACATAATCTCTTATAGTAATTACAATATTTTGTTTATCATAAAAAATAACTACCATGAAAACACTAAAAACCTTTGCCAGCGACAACAATTCCGGCACACATCCAGATATATTAAGGGCAATTAACTTATGCAATAGTGGTCACGCCATAGGATATGGCGATGACCAATATACAGCGTTAGCATTAAAGAAATTTCAGGAGCAGTTCGGAGAGGAAATAGATGTCTATTTTGTTTACGGTGGCACAGGGGCTAACGTGTTGGGGCTTAAGGCTCTAACCCAGCCATATAATTCTATTATATGCGCTGAAACGGCACATATAAATGTAGATGAATGTGGAGCACCAGAAAAATTCACCGGCTGTAAAATCCAGACAGTGCCCTCAGAAAATGGCAAGATTTTGCCATCCCAGATAGATCCCCTGCTTCATGGCTTCGGATTTCCCCATCAGTCACAGCCAAAGGTCATTTCCATAACGCAACCAACTGAACTAGGAACAGTTTATTCGATCGAAGAAATCAAAGATATAGCTGAACTCGCACATAAACATGGCCTTTTGCTTCATATGGATGGTGCGAGAATTTCTAATGCCGCTGCCTTTCTAAAAGCAAACCTTAGGGATATAACAGTAAATGCAGGCGTTGATGTTTTGTCATTTGGGGGGACTAAGAATGGGATGATGTTTGGAGAAGCTGTTGTATTCTTTAATAAAATGTTCTCAATAGACTTTAAATATATCCGCAAACAAGGCATGCAATTACACTCAAAAATGCGCTTCATTTCAGCCCAGTTTGAAGCAATGCTCTCTAATGATCTCTGGCTACGTAACGCACAAAGATCAAATGACCTTGCACAAATTTTGGCAAAAGAGATAATAACCATTCCAGCCATAAAATTATCGCAGCCCGTTCAAATCAATGCTGTATTTTCTATTATACCAAACGAAATCATAGAGCCTTTGCAGAAAGAGTACTTTTTCTACGTATGGGATGAAAATAAAAATGAAGTTCGATGGATGACCTCCTTTGATACAGAGGAAAGAGATATAGTTCAGTTTGTCAATACCCTAAAAAAATATTTATCGTAACGTGCCTTTATTCAAAACAAAGCTATCTCTATACCTCATAATCCAGCTACAGGTGGGTTGGTTCATCTACCTATTTCAAGGATAATGTTAAATAGAATAAAAATATTTGCGGTTTTCACTTTACGTGGAATTTGGCCAAAGCATGAGCATTCCTGTTGACAAAACAGTAAAAAATGAATAACAAAATTGGGATATAGCATGCATAATAGAGAATTTAATTGTTTATAGTATCTTTTCACATAGTCAAACACTATCATTAAAAAAATTTCAAAACAGGAACAATATTTATCATTTGGAAAAATATGCTTACTATGGACAAATGGCCACAGGAAAATTCTGAGACTTTAAAAACATTATTACCTATACAAATAACTTTTATAGTTTTTTTTATTTTAGCAATAGCAAAGCTAAAAAATGTGAGGTGTGATACTCAATGTTATAAGTGGAGGAAAAATAATGGATAAAATCAGGATAGCTATTGCTGGTGTTGGAAATTGCTCAAGCTCCCTTATCCAGGGCATTGAATATTATCGCAATAAAGAGGACAAAGAACACATCGGATTAATGCATTATGAATTGGGGGGCTATAAACCTCAAGACATCGAGATAGTAGCAGCATTCGATATAGATAAAAGAAAGGTAAACAAAGATATATCTGAGGCTATTTTTCAGCAGCCCAACTGCACCAAGGATATATACAGAGAAGTCCCTAAAACAGGCGTAAAGGCACATATGGGAAAAGTTTTGGATGGCATTGCCGGCCACATGAAAAATTATGATAAAAAATATACCTTTCTTCAGTCAGACGAAAAAGAATCGGATAAAGAGGATATAGTTTCCATTCTCAAAGACTCTAACGCGGATATGCTTTTGAACTATCTTCCTGTAGGCTCTGAAAATGGGGTAAAGTTCTATGCAGATTGTGCAGTAGAGGCAAACGTTGGCCTTATAAATAACATGCCTGTGTTTATTGCCAGTAATTCTGAGTGGGCAAAACGTTTTGAGGAAAGAAATCTACCGATCATAGGCGATGACATTAAATCGCAGATTGGGGCTACCATTATCCATAGGGTCCTGATTGATATTTTTAGAAAAAGAGGTGTTAAATTAGAGCGAACATACCAGTTAAATACCGGCGGCAATACAGATTTTTTAAACATGCTGGATCAAAATCGGTTAAAGTCAAAAAGAGAATCTAAAACAGAGGCTGTCCAGTCACAGCTTCTTGAAAATCGTCTCGACGAAGAAGATATTCATATAGGCCCCAGCGACTGGGTGGCATGGCAAAAGGATAATAAGGTAAGCTTTATACGTATGGAAGGTAAAATTTTCGGGAGCATACCAATGAATCTTGAGTTACGCCTCTCTGTAGAAGATTCTCCTAATTCGGCAGGTGTTGTGATTGACGCCATAAGATGCTGCAAGCTTGCACTTGACAGGGGAAAGGGCGGCATTCTATACTCACCCTCTTCATATTTCATGAAACATCCACCGACACAGCTCACTGATTCCGAGGCATACAAAAGAACTGAAGAGTTTATCTCCGGCGATAGGGAAAATTGATTTTGTCTGTCCCTTTAATGGTTATTCGATTATACCCTTGGCCGAAAAGACAATATTGGTTTGGATATGGATAAGGAGAAAAATTTAACAACCTGAAGGTGTAAAATCGGCAAAGATGCAAGAAATTTCCTTAGAATCTATTTTTAAGAAAGGCGTTAATGCGGTAGATCCCGAGAATGCTGTTCTAAGATACATCAGACGAGAAGAAAATGTATTATATGCAGGCGAAAAACATTACGACCTTAACAGTTTTAAACGCATTCTACTGATAGGTGCGGGAAAAGGAACTGCCCCAATGGCTAAGGCCATAGAAAATACACTAGGAGATTACCTTACCGAAGGTTTAATTGTGGTAAAATATGGCTATGGTATGCCGCT
>CAYMVB010000076.1:0-5716 GCA_964393665.1 uncultured Desulfobacteraceae bacterium
AGGTTGATCATTGTAAGGATAGATAATTATTTCAAATTTCAAGCAGTTGGCGAAATCCCCTGCCGGAACCGATATATCTTCCAAACCTACAAGCGTAATTTTATATCTTAGGTCTTCTGTTTCTTCATTTATTATCTCTAAAACCCCCTCACTTTTATCACCGATTTTACAGAATGGCTCTGCAAATAGAATCGGATCAGAAAATCTTAGACTGGACACATAATTATTATCAAAATCCATAAACATAAAGCCATGGATCCTCCAGCCACTGTCATCATTCGTCCAATAGTACAACCCCGGGTACAAAGTATCGACCATTCCTGCAGTCTTTGTACCGTTGACCGCTATCTCCCTTTGAGAGGTAAACATGGTCCATTTATCCGTTTCCCAGCTTCCATCAAGAGGGAAATAATCTGCCATTTTGTATTCACCATCAGCTCCCCAGTTCACGAGCCCCAAGGCAACTCTAAGTATCACCAGGGCATCACCCACATTGATAATACCATCAGGATTGGGTTTATTTTCTGCATCTAAAGGAGCCACATCCCCGTGAGCTATGTCCTCCTGCGTTGGTGTCTCAAGACCTAAGGCAAAGCGCAGGGCTACCAGCGCATCGCCCACGGTAACGAGCCCGTCTCTGTTCCCAAGGGGTGCCACATCACCATATGTGGTAAACGAAAGAGCCTTTAAAGGCCCCCCAAATATACATGCCATTGCAATAAATAGTATGCAAAGATGTTTTTGCATTTTTATTACCTACCTCTTTTGACCCTTTCCTATCCGTGCATCCTATAAAAAGCACCCTTTCCTTAAATCCTAAAGTCAACAATACTTTAATTTTAACACAGTAACGCATTAAAAAATTAAATATTTTTCACGCACAGTGGTTAACGTCAATGTTTTAATGCTTCAAATTATTGTCTCCTTCGGGGAATGGGAGAAAAACCCTCGCCTTTTCCCCGCAGAACGGGATCTTCGCTGCGCTTCGACCCCGTGAGCGGGATTTCCGCTTCGCTCCAACTAGCGAAGACTTTAGTTTAATAATTTTTACTGCTTAAGGCACAAAGGGGCAAAGTGGCAAAGGCCTGTCTGCCGACAGGCAGGCACAAAGAAGAAATAATGCGTTTCAAGAACTCTGTGCCTTGTGGTGAATAATTTTTCTTTGCCGCAAACGTACTCTATCATTACCATATTATTTTTCTTTTCTTGCCACAATGTCCATGGCTAAAACTACTATAAACCCAAAAACCATAAAAAAGAGGGCGATAATTACATCTCTATCAAGGCTGGAGGGCAGCACGTTTTCTTGCAACGTTTGTATTTCTTCACCGTGACTATGTAAAAAGTCTGTCAGGGTCTCCTTCCAGGGCCAGATTCTTCTTAATGAGCCTATCATTAAACCTATAAGTACGGCCATAGTAATAGTATGGTATTTATTCAGGAGCCACGATATTATTCTTACAAAGGTCAATATGCCAAACAAGGCACCGCTCATGAAAATAAAAAGGGTAAAAAGGTCTCTGCTGTTTACTGCCTCAAGTATATAGTGATATTTACCAAGCAATACAAGGATATAGGCACCTGAGATACCTGGAAGAATCATGGCGCATATTGCAACAAAGCCGCTGAAAAAAATAAACCACTGGGCGTTTGGTGTGACGAGCGGTATTAGACCAAAAAGGAAAAAAGAAATTACTGCGCCAATACCTGCTGCACTGATTGAAGAGAGTTTCCACTCTCTTATTGTTTTCCCTACTGTAAATATTGAGGATAAGACGAGCCCGAAAAAGAATGACCAGATGATGACCGGATGGTTGTATATAAGCCAGCTAAGGGCCTTTGCAAGGGATACAACGGCAGATAATATACCAATGATAAGGGGCAAAAGAAAGGGGAGGGAGGCAGATAGGAAAGCCTCTTTAAACCTCATTGAGAAAAGAAGCCTTATAAAATTAAGGTTAAGTGAGCGGATCGCATTTATCAACCTTTCATATATGCCAAATATCAAGGCCATTGTACCGCCTGATACTCCGGGCACAACATCTGCCGCGCCCATGCAAAAGCCCTTAAGCGCAAGTATAATATAGGTACTGACAGATTTGGATGGCATATTAGTTTGCTTTAAAGTATTGGGCTTTTCTAAGCCGTGAGTTGCGATCAGACAATAATCATAATTATAATCCCAAGAAGAACGCAATAAGGCGCAAAGTAGTACAGATCTCCTTTTCTCACTAATGCCATTGTTACCTTTAAGGCTAAAACGCCAACAATAAAAGACACGGCAATACCGAGAATAAATGGCACAGCACCAATTTTAACTATGCCGTCTATATCAAATTCTAATAAAGAGGCCCCAATAATTGCGGGTATAGACAGTAGAAATGAGAATTTACCTGCTGCCTCTCTGTTCAGGCCACAGAAAAGGGCGCAGACTATGGTTGAACCAGACCTGCTTATCCCGGGTATAATGGCAATCCCTTGCATAATGCCTACAAGGAATGCTGAGATGAGGCCTGGTTCACGGTTTGCTTTCATACCTTCTGGTATAAAGAGGCTTGACAACAGAATTAATCCGGTAACAATCAACATTGAGCCTGCAACAAAGGCTGATCCAAACATATAGGTAAATAAAGGTTTAAAGGCTATGCCTATTATGCCTGTGGGGATGGTACCTATAATTATCCAGAGTATAAGGGCCACATTAGGCATTTGCTTGATTTCGACGAGGGTCTTTTTTCTTACTACAAGGTCTTTAATAAAGGCCAATCCATCAATGGTCATACCTTTTATATCATCCAGGAAGAAATAAATTATGGCCAGCAATGTTCCGATATGCAGGGCGACATCCAGTAAGACCTCGGGGTCCTTTAATCCGATAATATGTTGAAATATTACCAAATGACCAGAGCTGCTTATTGGTAAAAACTCTGTCAGTCCCTGTATGATTCCTAACAGGATTGTTTGGCTAATATTCATCGTAAATATTTCCTGGCTTGTTGATAAAGTAGTTAAATTGTAGTTTTTTATAATTTACAGATAAAAAAAGCAAATGGTAATATAGTAATCATCAAGAATAAATTGGACAAATGCTCAGTATTTTTGTATCTAAATCATATGATGTTAAAGGTGCATGATTAAAATAATGCATTAAGAAAGGAGGTTTATCATGATAAATAAGGTTTATGAACTTTTAGGTAAGGAGAAGGTAGACTATCTTCTCAATCATAACTGCACCACCATAAGCAAAGAGAGGATAAAGACGCCTTCCCCTGATTTTATTGATAAGGTGTTCATCGAATCAGACAGGCCAAACAGTGTGCTGAGAAACCTGCAGACGGTTTACAACCATGGACGTTTGAGCGGTACGGGTTATCTCTCTATCCTGCCTGTTGACCAGGGAATTGAACACTCTGCAGGAGCTTCTTTTGCACCAAACCCCGATTATTTTGATCCCGAAAACATCGTGAAGCTTGCTATGGAGGCAGGGTGTAATGCGGTTACATCAACGCTTGGTGTTCTTGGAAGTGTAAGCAGGAAGTATGCCCATAAGATACCCTTCATAGTAAAGTTTAATCATAATGAGCTGCTTACATATCCGAACAATTTTGATCAAATATTTTTCGCCAGCATTGAGCAGGCCTTTGATTTAGGGGCTGTCGGAGCAGGGGCGACTATCTATTTTGGGTCAGAGGAGTCGAATAGGCAGATTACAGAGGTGAGCGAGGCATTTAAAATGGCCCATGAACTTGGTATGTTTACCGTCTTATGGTGTTATCTGAGAAATAACGATTTTAAGAAAGATGGTGTCGACTACCATGTGAGTGCTGATCTTACTGGCCAGGCAAATCATATTGGCGCTACAATTGAGGCAGATATCATAAAGCAGAAACTACCAGAAAATAATGGGGGCTATAAGGCGCTCAACTTTGGTAAGACCCATGATAAGGTTTATTCTGAGTTGACATCCGAGCATCCTATTGACCTGGTGAGGTATCAGGTTGCCAATAATTATATGGGAAGGGTAGGGCTTATAAATTCCGGTGGACCATCAGGAAAGAATGATTTAGCTGATGCAGTGTTCACGGCAATGGTAAATAAAAGGGGTGGCGGAATGGGCTTAATAACAGGTAGAAAGACCTTCCAGAAGCCTCTTAAAGAGGGCGTAGAAATATTTAACGCTATCCAGGATATCTATCTGAGCAAGGATATAACGATTGCCTAAACGAAGATTGATTTTTTGCCCATCCTTTGTTCTCGATGGGCAAAAAATTTTCCAAAAAGAAGGTTTGTTTTTTTATGAATCAGGTTTGCCGGGCTTTCACAGCCCGAGAAAAATTGCTAGTTGTATTATAGCGGCTAACAAGGAAATTAAATAATGAGAATGTTTTTAAAGCCTTAAAAAAGCCTTACCGTAATTATTCTTTATAATGTGTAATTGCAGTAAAAAATGAGCAATTATATAGATTAACGTATTTAAATTATATAACCACCCTGTTTCATACCATACTTTCATTCCATAGTATTTCCCAATAAAAAATTAAAAGTACACAGAGGCCTTCCCTGTGAAGTGCCTTACGTATTTAACCGGGGTGGCATTCAATATATCAAGGGATTAAAGGCCTCTGGCAGATGCCTGAGGGAATAAAGGACTAACTCTGTGTAACTAAAAAACTCAAGGTAGAAAAAGGCATGTTGAGGCCGTTAAAACGATATATAGCTCTAAACTAAGAGGTAAAAAGATAGTTTAAAAGGCCGTATGAGATTTTTCAAAATTGCCTTCATTCGCGCTCCATGAAGTCCATTTTCCAATTCTTAGGGTTGCGCAAAGGTCTCCGTATACATAGACTTGAAGGTGGTAATTCTTTTTTTAAATCTTGTCAGTAAATAGGCAGCGTAGCGGTTTTTTGAATTATTCAGGATATAAATATTTCAAAAATTAAAAAATTTCATAACTAAACAATTTAAAAGCTGAGAATAAAGAATGGGCTAAGACGTTATTACCCGGATATTATTCGAGATTCAAGAGCTGACCCCCTGCACGATCAGAAATCAATGTGGAGAGTTTCAAGACAGTCTTGGCGTAATAATTGCTGTAGTTGTATCTAAGGAGCACCTTTCTTTTTGATTCAGAATCACTGTTTTCATCCCATTTATAGGATTTAAGATAGGATGCTATACTTGCAATAGCGTCATGATGGTGAAAAAGGTCAATCCTGCCATCACCGTTTCCGTCAAATCCGTGTCTTTTGATATTTGAAGGTAAAAATTGGGGTAACCCGATTGCGCCTTCTATAGAGCCATGTATAGAGAGCGGATCGATACCGTTGGCCTGGGCATATTTTATAAGTGCCTGTATCTCCGGATAGGATCTCGCACTCTTTTTCTTGAGCTTAGCATTTATTGTTTGTTCGCTAAGTTGGGCTCGGTGTTTTTCAGGGATTTTAGCACGGATCTGTTTATAGACCTCAGGCTCGAAAGAAAGGGCCTGAGTTGCAAGGATATTGAACGTGTTAACCGAACCTTTATAGTTACCGCATGCGGTTTCTACATTAAGAATTGCTACTATTACTGGTGCGGAAACGCCGAAAAACTTTTCTGCCTTACTGAGTATCTTTATATGCTCGTTAAGATAATCTGCAGCCCTTTTCACTGATTTTTCCTGTAAAAAGCGAGAATAGTTCAGCTTCGCCTCTTTAACGGTAAGGCTTAACGCAAG